>JAAZCR010000109.1 GCA_012513195.1 Bacilli bacterium
AACCTAAAGAGTTAGATAAAATGATTGAAGTGGCAGAAAAATTAGCTTCAAACTTTATCTTTGTTCGAGTGGACTTGTATTTAGTTAATGGACAAGTATATTTTGGAGAACTTACTTTCCATCCTGCTTCAGGTTATGGAAAATTTGAACCAGAGTATTATGATTATTACTATGGTAGTCTATTAAACTTACCAATAAAATCTAAAGACTAGATAATCATCTAATTATATTGTAAATTAGATAAATCTAACAAGAAAATTATTATAGTATAAACATTTAACATAATATAAACTAAGAAATTTGATATCTTAATTAGGTTCGGTGAACTAAATTGAGACGTAAAAGAGCATTCTATAATGTTTTGACCTCATTCGCTTTGCAAATAGTAGTATTAATTTGCGGTTTAATTATACCTAGATTGATTTTAAGTAGATTCGGTTCTTCCGTTAATGGGTTAGTAACATCAATCTCACAGTTTTTAGGGTACATCGCCCTATTAGAAGCTGGTGTGGGTGGTGTTGTTAGAGCAAGTTTATATAAACCACTTTCAAAAGGTGATTATAGTACCGTAAGTAGAATACTAAAGTCAACTGAGTATTATTTTCGAAAATTAGCTTTATTTTTCATCATCTTTCTATTAGTATTATCGGTAACATTCCCATTAATAGTAAGAAAAGATTTTGAATTCTGGTACACTTCTTTATTAGTAATAATAATAGGTATAAGCACATTTTGCGAATATTACTTTGGTATCACATATCAAATTTTACTTCAAGCTGATCAAAAAAGATATTATATACATTTAATACAAATAATTACGTATATTATTAACCTTATAATTGTTATTATTTTGATTCAGTTAAATTTTGGAATTCATATAATAAAACTTATTAGTTCGTTAATCTTTATTACAAGACCAATAATTATAAATATAATCATTAAAAAGAAATATCGATTAATAAAAGATTGCGAACCTGATTATGAAACAATTAAACAGCGATGGGACGGGTTTGCTCATCATGTTGCATTTTTTTTACATACACATACTGATGTTGTTGTACTAACCATATTTTCTAGCATTAAACTTGTATCAGTTTATTCTGTATACTATATGATTGTCTCTAATATACAAAAATTGATTTTTACATTTGTGTCAGGTATTGAAGCTACTTTTGGGGATATGTTAGCCAAGAATGAAATAACATCATTAAAAATATATTTTCGATTGTATGAGTTCATGATTTTCATTATAACGTTTATATTATTTACTTCTACTGCTATACTTATAATACCTTTCATGTCAATTTATACTAGAGGTATTACAGATATAGACTATATAAGACCGATCTTCGCATATGTATTGATCGCATCAGAAGCTATTTATTGCTTAAGAATCCCATATCACACTGTAACTGTTGCTGCTGGTCATTTTAAACAAACACGAAAAGGAGCTTTTGTTGAGGTAATAATAAATGTTTTATTATCAGTTATCTTAGTTTTTTATTTTGATTTAGTTGGAGTTGTCATCGGAACATTAATCGCTATGTTATTTAGGACAGCTTACTATGTAAACTACCTATCTAAGAATATATTGCATTTAAATATCTTAGACTTCATTAAAAGATTATTTATAAATATACATGTACATTAAGCGTCATTCTAATTAGTACATTTTTACCAAAATGGGATATTAACACTTATAATATGTGGATTATTTATGCTATTATAATAACTACAATTTCTTCATTTTTATTCATAATAATCAACTCGTTATTTTATAAAAAAGATATGAAGGCTTTTATAACTATCATTTTGGACATTTTTCATCAAAAAAGGAAAACTCCCGATAATATTTAAAAAAAGAACGTAAATCATTATTATATCTAAAGGAGAATATATTATGAAAATTACTGTTGCTGGTGCGGGTTATGTTGGTTTAGCTAATGCTGTATTACTTGCTCAAAACAATGAAGTTGTTATTTTAGATATTATCCAAGAGAAAGTCGATAAAATTAACAATAAACAATCTCCTATCATTGATAAAGAAATTGAAGAATATCTTTCCACAAGGAATTTAAATTTAATTGCCACAACGGACAAGCACTATGCTTATAGAGATGCAGAGTTTATTATTATCGCTACCCCAACAGATTATGACCCTGAGAAAAATTAC
>JAAZCR010000110.1 GCA_012513195.1 Bacilli bacterium
GTGTGGGGATTATCAAAGCCGACATAACCAGGAGGGGCACCAATTAAATTAGAAATACTATGGTGATCAGTAAAGTGATTTAAATTAATCTTTTTGATTGCTTCGCTCCGAATATTAAAGATACAGGCAAGATCATTCAAGAAGCAATTTAGTTCATTCTCGTCTTCATATTCACAAAGAATACTCACGATTGGTTGATAGGTGGAGCGGATATTACTATAGTATCGAAGATAATATTTTTTCAGAAAAGGGTATTTATTTAGATTGTTTAAACCTTCTTTAGTTAGATGTTGATTAGTAATCGTTCTGATAATTTCATCAACAATACTACAAGTTAGGCTTTTTTGCTTATGTATTTTGGCATAGGCACAGGCTTCATCTAATACATCAATGGCTTTATCAGGGAAGAAACGTTCAACTAAGGCCTTTTCGACTTGTTTAACAAGATGTGTAATAGTTTCAGTTGGTATTACGATTTGATGAAAACTCTCGAAATACTTTTTGATATTTAAAAGAATATGGATAGTTTCATCAATTGTTGGTTCATCTACAAAAATTGGTAAGAACCTTCTTGTTAGTGCCATATCACTAATGATGTATTTGTAATATTCATCAACAGTTGTTGCGCCAATACATCGTATTTCTCCACGGGCTAAACTTGGTTTTAGAATATTGGCCATATCAAGGTTATTGTCGCTGTTTCCTGCATTTATGATATTGTGAATTTCATCAATGAATAGAATTACATCTTCGCGATTTTTAATCGCTTCAATAAAGTCTTTCAAACGTTGTTCAAAATCACCACGATACTTCGTACCCGCAACTAAGCTAGCGACATTTAAAGCGATGATTTGGATCGGTTTCTTTTCCAGGTAGTATTTTTGAGCTAAGCCTTCTACAATGGCGGTTTTACCTACACCTGCATTTCCAATTAAGATACAATTACGTTTATTCTTTTTATTTAAGACATTATTTATACGTTCAAGAATATCCTCTCTACCAATTAATGGTAATAATTGTCCTTTTTCCACTAACTCTGTGATATTTTCGACAAAACTAAAACTTTTAAGATTTAACTTATGTTTCTTTTTAGTGTTTTCTAAATCCCACCCCATTACATCGATAATTTCTTGACTTAAATCCTCTCTATCAACTTCGAGTTCATCTAAGATGTAACAGGCGATACAATCGGGTGTATTTAAGAGGGCATAAAAGAGATGTTCTTCATAGACAAAATCAGTGCCTGTTTTTTTGCATAACTCCACTGCTTTCTCTAAGATTAAACGTAGTTTTGGAGTGTAAATGATAAGACCAGGAATATTTTTACGGAACACGTTAATTTTATTTATTCTGTCTATTAAATCTTCTTCTGTGATGCCTAACTCTCCTAAAAGCACTTGACAACTACTGTTAGGCTCATTAAAGAGGGCTAATAAAAGGAATTCTGTACCAATTACATATTCATTTTGATTTAATGCGTAACGATGACTTCTAAGAATAATCCCTTTAGCTTGTGGCGAAAACTTTGTGAACACACTTCCCACCCTTTCTTTCTCTATAAAGCATATGTTTTTTGGTGAGAATATTTGCGTAGAGATAGATATTTTATTTATTAAATAAATCTTTTTTCACTAAATGATAAATTTGACTTTTTTTGTTGATAGAATTAGGA
>JAAZCR010000111.1 GCA_012513195.1 Bacilli bacterium
ATATAGAGTTAATTGAGGCTTCTTATTATCAAGATGATTAATTGTTTTAAATATAAGTGTTAAACCAACAAGCATAAAAAGAATACCAAGGCTATAGTAGATGATATGTCCCCAATATATCTCTCTTAACTTAGCACTCAGACTTAAAACTAATAATGTACTAGAGACAAAGAAACTAATCATGGGTAGACTCCAACGCATGGCTCGACCTAGCAGGATAAGCCCTAAGATGAATAAGAGAGTGAAGGTAACCATGCCAAGAATATGGGCAGTTAATGAGACATCAAAGATAAGGACAAAGGGAATCATGATGAGATGACCACCAAACGGTAAGGTAGCTGCGTAGTAGAAGTCAGGATTTAATAACCTTCGGGCATCGATGGAAGCTTGTGCCCACATGATGGTGTCGGTAAAATCTGCATGAAACTCGTATTTGGAATAAGCAATAACATAATATAACACTAAAACAGTAGCAATTATTATTGCTAATAGGGAGCAGAGGGTAATAATCTTACTTTTTAGTTTCATGATACTCTTTCTCCGTATTAACATTCCAAATATTGTCTTTTGTAGGAATATTATTCAGAATATTATGGACTGTTTCAAACGCAGTTACCATTGAGTGGTCCATGTTATTATAACGATGTTGCCCATTTCTACCCACACAATAAATGTTCGGAATAGTATTTAAATAGTGAATTACCTTATCTATATCTTTGTAAGTATCAAAGTAAGCGGGATACGCTTTTTTCATTTTTACACGAATTGAATCTAATATTTGCGTATCTTCACAAATTACACAAATTTTAATTAGTTCATTTACTGCAAGTTGAATACATTCATTGTCCGATAAATTCCAGAATGAATCACCTTCATTACAGAAATATTCAAGACCTAACCATACGGTATTTTCTACATCTTTAACCATATATGGGGACCAGTTATTAAATATTTGAATACGTCCCAGTTTAACCCCTTCATCTTGTACATAGATCCAACAGTCAGGGATGATATTGTTTAAGGTTTTAATCTTCGTTTCATTTTTTAAATTTAGTTTTTTTACAAGCAAACCAACAGTTACAAAATCACGATAAGGTAAACCTTGAGCAATTTCTACCATCTCTTGGGGTGCTCCATCTAATGCCACTAGCAAATCTTTGATTGGCATTGAAGAAATCAGAATATCACAAGATATATTAATAATGTCACCATTATTAATATAGTCAACACTTACTATTTGACCATTATTTTGATAAATTCTAATAACTTTACTATTTTTAAAAATAGTACCTCCGTGTTTTTCAACTTCATTAGCGACTGTTTCCCATAAATGACCTGGACCGTATTTGGGATAATAGAATTGTTCGATTAGCGAGGTTTCCACTTTACGACTATTCTTCTTTACAGGGATTATTTTACGAAGCATGTCCTTAATAACAGCACTAATTGATAATCCTTTGACTCGTTGTGCCCCCCAATCACTGGCAATATCACGAGGATGCCGTCCCCAAAGTTTTTCAGTATATTTTTCAAAAAACAATGAATATAGTTCTTTTCCAAACCGATTAATATAGAAATTTTCCAATGAGGTTTCATCTAATTTGTGAAAGAGTGTTTTTAAGTAACTAAAACCAACTTTTACTGTACGTTTCAATCCCATGTTTTTTAATGTTTGTAGTTTTAGGGAGACGGGATAATCAAAAAACTTCTTTAAGTAGTAAATCCTTGATACCCTATCACGTATAAGCATGACGCGGTCTTCTTGCTCAGGATCTGGGCCATCTTCCGCAAATGGCTTAATTCTTCCTAATTTTATATCATCATATGCTCCCTTGCCTTGTAAAGGCATGATGTTATTCCACCACTCATTAACTCGCTCATCTTTTGAAAAAAAACGATGACCCCCGATGTCCATGCGATTACCGTTATGATTTATTGTTTGTGATATCCCCCCAATCGCATTGGTTTCTTCTAAGATGATGACTTCATAATCTTTACTTCTTGTTAGTAACTCATAAGCAGCAGTTAAACCTGCGGGACCAGCACCAATAATGATTACTTTTTTCATTTATGTCCCTCCATATTATTATGATAGATTAAGTATTTGCGAGCGAAGAAATTCCAGATTAAAACAATAATCGCCGCAATTGTCTTAGATAACATGATGTATAATTTTACCCAATCAGTTAAAATATATACCAATAATTCAGTCAATCCTAGTCCTATTAATCCGATAATACAGTAAAGCGTAAATTCGCTTTCGACCTTTTTGACAACCGCCTTTTCGGTAAATACTACTTTTTTTGAGAGGATGAAATTAACAACTAGTCCAAAAATAAAAGCGATAGCAACCGCAAGTAAATAATGTATATAATGTTTCAAAATGTACAATGTAAGCCAATCAATGATAAACGCAATTCCTCCTACAAAGACATAACGGAAAAACTTGATGTAAGAGTTGTCCGTTGGTGTAATAAATAGTGGTTGGAAATCAAGTCTAATTATTAACTTTATTAGTTCTTTCATTTTAATCCTCACATTTAATAATTACTACATGAATGATGTTACTATAAAAACATTGATAAATCAATAACACACCCCCAAATCTTATATTATAACAAACATTTACTAGCATATTATTTATTAGAATGATAAGGGGGATATTTTTATGCGTAATCCAACAGACACGTATCGTCATGAGTTGTTAAAAGGTCTTTTAGAAAGTGTGGGTAGAGGTGAAGATTTTTCATATATTATAAAAGCTTATTCTCCTCCTAAAGAGATAACTAAATACGCTCCGCCTAACGCTTTCCCTCAGGTTAAGGTGGGAATTATTGGAGCGGGGTTAGCGGGGCTCTCTTCGGCTTATGAGTTATCGAAGTTAGGTTGTTCGATAACAATAATCGAAGCCAAAAAAGAGCGAATTGGTGGAAGAGTATATACTTATTATTTTGATACACACCTATTTGGCGAGTTAGGTGCGATGCGGATCCCTATAGCACACGAATGTACCTGGCACTATCTTAATCTTTTTAAGATAAATACTATTCCTTTCATTACTGATTCTGAAAATAACATCCTCTATGTTAATAAAACACGAATTAAAGGTATAAATAAAGAACAAGAAATTATGCAAAGAGTTTATCCATACTATCCTCTAAATGAATGGGAAAAATATACACCATTAAACATGTTAGACTTTCAGGCGCTAAATACTCCACTTTGCCGAATGCCTAAAGAAGTGCGTGTAGAACTTCTTCAAGTTAAAAGAAACTATAATCCACAAATACTCTTTTATGATGCAGTAAACTTCTTTCAAGTATGTGATTTATTAGGTTATAGCGACGGTGGGAAAGCATTAATATATAATACTATGGGAATTGATCGTGGTTTTTATTACAATAGTTATTTAGAATTATTGCGAGAAGTATATCCATTAAACTTTTATAATGTTTATAAAATAGAAAAAGGCTTTAGTGAATTACCAAAAGCCTTCTTAAAACATATGTCATCTAATGTTAAAATTAAAATGAATCACATAGTAACAGGAATATATAATGATGGATTAAATAACCAAGTGGTACTTAAATACAACATAAATAATCGGGAAGAATATGAGCGGTTTGATTATGTTATTTGTACAATTCCCTTTTCTACATTAAGATTGATTGATGTAAACCCTGAATTTAGCCAAGAAAAGAAACAAGCTATTATGCAGATAAATTATATGACTTCCCAAAAAACATTATTTTTATGTAAAGAAAGGTTTTGGGAAAGCAATATTAATAATGAAAAAATAGTGGGTGGAAGAGCCCATACCGATTTAGTTATTACCTCTGTATGGTATCCGGTACAAGGGTATGACAATTATGGAGTGTTAATGGCTGCATATGGTGTTGGGCAGGATGCCAGTCGCATTGGTAACATGAATGAATCTGATCGTATTTTTTTAATTAAAAGACAACTTGAAGAAGTTCATGGACTTAGTCCACCTTATCTTGATGATATTGTTGTTGATTATAAAACAATAGATTGGGAAAAAGAGCCACATCAGTTAGGAGCCTACGCTTGGTATAATCTTGGGCAAACCCGCTTGTTTCTATATCCTAGCTATTTACCTGAGTATGGCAATAAAATTCTTTTTGCTGGAGAACATATCGCGCCTAATCATGGTTGGATACAAGGAGCCTTACAAACGGGTATGATGGCAGCGAATAATCTAGCGAAAATACTAATGTTCAGAAACCACAGTTTTCACTAGGTAACGGAGCGTAGAAACAATGGCTCTTGTATCTTCCCGTATTCCATTGACCATACCATTGTGCTTGGCAAGGTTGATTAAAGGGATTATAGAACCAGAGTGCACGAGTAGCGGGTACAAATTTCTCACCATTGATTACTCGCTTTGCTAGGCGCCGATCGATTTCTCTTGCAGGTTGATAAAAGTAAGATTGCGTTACCGCTTCAAATCCACCCGGTGATTGAAACACCATGCTTTGGATGGAGCGGATATTGCGGAAATCTAAACAGTCTGCTAAAACTCTATTAATACCAACATTACCAACAAGTAACATTCCTAATTGTCCATCACCTTCCGCTTCAGCCCGCATCAAGCGTGCCAGTAAATCAAGTTCTTGTGAGTTATAAGCAACAACTGCCATGCAATCACCTCGATAATAATATATGATTATGAAAATAAATGATTTACTTTAATAGGATATTTACAAAAATCATGGTACAATATGAGCGGTGATAACATGCAAATCAAAGAAATAATTGTTGTAGAAGGAAAAAGCGATACTCGTCGACTTAAAGAAATCTTCCCTGACATAAATACAATTGAAACAAACGGTAGTGCCATCGATGAACGAATTATCGCGGAAATAAAAAGTGCGAAAGATAAACGTGGCGTTATTATCTTAACTGATCCCGATTATCAGGGCGAAAAAATTCGTAGTATAATTAATCAATTAGTTCCTGGCTGTAAAAATGCCTACATTAAACAAGAATTAGCGATTGATCATAAGAAGCATAAAGTTGGGGTGGAACATTGTGATAAAGAGACCATAATGACGGCATTAGCTAATTTGACTGAATTTGAAAATGGTGAAAATGACTTAACTTACCAAGATTTATATGATTTAAAGTTAAGTGGTGCTCCTAACAGTAGAATGTTACGAGAATATATTAGTGATCGACTTAATCTAGGATATAATAATGCGAAACAGTTGTATCGTAAATTAAAACTTTTTAATATTTCTAAAACTACCTTGCAAAAATTAATTGATGAATACGATGCAAGAATGCGGGTGACCGATATTGAGTAAAGATATTGCGACTATTTCACGAACCTTAGAGATTATTCAAAAACATGGTTTTCATTTTAAAAAAGGTTTTGGACAAAACTTTCTTGTTGATCTCAATATTTTAAATAAAATCGTTGAACAAGGAGAATTAACTAAGGATACTTATGTGATTGAAATTGGTCCAGGTATTGGTTCTTTAACCGAGCAGTTAGCCAAAAAAGCTAAGCAAGTTATTTGTTACGAGATTGATAAAGCACTGATACCAATTCTTTCGGAAACATTACAAGAATATGATAATCTAAAGATTATCAATGAAGATGTTTTAAAAGCGGATGTTAAAGGAATGATTGAAACAGAACTAAAGGATGCTACTGATATCGCTCTTGTTGCGAATTTACCTTATTACATCACTACTCCTATTCTGATGAACCTTTTAGGACAAAAGTTACGAATTAATCGTTACTTAGTGATGGTTCAAAAGGAAGTGGCCCAAAGATTAAGTTCTACTCCAGATACAAAAGATTATAATGCTTTATCAGTTTTAATTCAGTATTATACAGAACCTAAAATCATCTTACATGTTCCGCGAACTGTCTTTATTCCGCAACCAAAAGTAGATAGTGCGGTCTTAAGGCTAAAAGTACGCGAAAAACCATTAGTTGAGGTTGAAGATGAAGAGTTGTTCTTCCGAGTTGTTAAAGGTAGTTTTATACAACGACGTAAAACCATATTTAATAATCTTAAACAAGCATTTACGGAATTATCTTCTGAATTAATACTTGAAGCTTTACAAAAAGCGAATATTAATCCCCAAACAAGAGGTGAAGCCTTAACTATCTATGATTTTGCTCGTTTAAGCAATATCATTAATAATATGACACACCTATAACTGGTTAAAACATAATATAGTTATAGGTGATGCGAATGATAAATATTGGCGATATTGTTGGTCGCAAATCTTACAATTGCGATATTGCCTTCGAAGTAGTGGATATAACTGAAGAAGGAATTGCCATTCTTGTAGGAAAAACAGTTAGACTTATAGCTGATAGTCCTCTTGACGACTTAGTACTATTAGATGATGAAAGAATTCATCGAGAAGAAGCACAGGAAGCAGCGATTATTGAATCTGTAGTAAATCAATCTACACCCAAAAACCGAAAAAAGTTTCTTATGGGCAAGATCCTTCACGTTGATGGCGATGGCAAATACATGAAAAAATGCATGTATTTATATAAAAAACTTAATATTTACGCGATTGGCATTGAAATGAAGGAACAAGAAATGCCCAATAAAGTATTAAAGTATATCCATTACCTTCATCCTGATGTGGTAATAATTACTGGTCATGATTCATTTAATCGCAAAGACAAGGATGATATGGATAATTACCGCAATAGTAAGCATTTTGTGAAGACCATTCTTAATATTAGAAGAGATTATCCCGTCATGAATCAACCCATTGTTATTGCGGGTGCATGTCAGTCACATTTCGAAGCATTAATAGCAGCAGGGGCTAATTTTGCGAGTAGCCCAAACCGGGTAAATATTAAATCATTAGATCCAGCAATTATTGCGGTGAAATGTGCTCCAACTAGTCTCCTCGAACCAGTAAAAGTTGTTGAAGTGATTGAAAAAACCAGCAATAAAAATGAAGGTATGGGTGGGATTATCACTTTTGGAACGATGAAAACACTCTATTATTAATTAAGATAAATATTGATTTATTAATTTAAGATTTACTATAATAAATGTATGTTACATACATTTATTTTTTTTGGAGGATAAGATGATAACAGAAAATGCCTTTGCAAAAATTAACCTTGCGCTAGATGTCGTCAGTAAACGGTCAGATAATTACCACAATTTACGAATGGTAATGACTACTGTTGATTTATATGATCGCCTTACATTTGAAGTGCTTGATGAGGATACAATCGTTTTAAGTTCCAATAGATATTTCTTACCCACTGACGAAAGAAACATCGTATATAAAACTGCAAAACTCATTAAAGACATGTATGCGATTAAAGCGGGATTAAAGATTCATATTCATAAGAGTATACCCGTCGCAGCAGGTCTAGCAGGTGGTAGTACTGATGGAGCTAGTACCATAAAAGCCTTGAATGAACTATTCAAATTGAATATGGATATGGAAAAAATGAAAGAAATAGGTAAACAAATCGGAAGTGATGTTCCTTTCTGTCTTTATGGAAAAACGGCACTCGTAGAAGGCGTTGGTGACATCATTACACCTCTTCCTGAAGTGCCAAGATGTTGGGTAGTGTTAGTTAAGCCACGATTTGGAGTGTCTACAAAAGAGATTTTCCAAAATGTTAATCTCGAAACTATTACCCATCCCGATGTTGATAAAGTTGTTAATGCTATTGAAAAGAATGACTATTATGAGATGTGTAAACATGCTGGTAATTCTTTAGAGAGTGTAACCTTTAGACTTTATCCTGAGGTAGAAAGTATTAAACAAAAACTCTTGGCTTTAGGAGTAGATTTGGCTCTTATGAGTGGTAGTGGTCCTACTGTTTACGCGTTAGTACGTAATGAACAACGAGCAAAAAAGATTAAAAACAGTTTTGATAAAAAACATTATGAAGTTTATGCAGTAAGAATACGTGGGTAGATTTTTGTCAAAATTTGTGAAGTTTTTACACTTTTTGCCTTGAAAACCCTTTCTTGTGTGATATAATGGTATTGTGTGATTACACACTAGATATACTATTACTCAAAGTGAGGGGAAAACAAGTGAATGTCACAAACGTCAGAATACGTAAAATTGAAAACAAAAATCGCTTAAAAGCTGTGGCAACAGTCACATTTGATGATTGCTTCGTTATTCATGAACTTCGCTTAATTGAGGGTAAGAATGGGTTATTTGTCGCAATGCCTAGTAGAAAAAATAATAGGGGCGAATTCCAAGATGTATGTCACCCTATCACTAAGGAATTACGACAACACCTTGAAGAAGCAGTTATCAAATCTTATAACGAAGTTAAATAGTCAACAACCTCTGATTTTCAGAGGTCGTTTTTTTTATATGTAAAATTATTCGACTGATTTATCCTTTTATTTTAGTCTATACATGTTATAATAAAGTGTAGACTTATGAGGAAGGATGGTCCATAGTGAGTAATTGTGCGCTTATTTTGGCAGCTGGTAAAGGAACACGCATGAAATCACATGTATATAAAGTATTGCATCCAATACTAGGTAAACCGATGATTAGTTATATTGTTGATGCATTAAATAAAGTGGATGTGAAACGAAAAATTATCGTAGTCGCCAAAGATGCGGATAGTGTACGAGAGTTATTAAAAGACCAAGTCGAGTTTGCTGTGCAAGAAGAACAATTAGGTACAGGGCATGCGGTAAGGATGGCTAGACCTTTGTTAGAACATGAAGAAGGTAATACATTAGTCTTATGTGGGGATACCCCCTTAATAACGAGTGAAACATTAAATAATCTATTGAATTATCATATAAATAACAATGCTGATGTAACAATCCTGACTACGTATCTTGATAATCCCACGGGTTATGGGAGAATTATCCGTGATGCCAATGGAAATATCTTACGAATCGTAGAAGAAAAAGATGCTAATGCTGACGAGAAACGTATTAATGAGATAAATACGGGTTTTTATTGTTTTAATAATCAAAAATTATTTCAAACTTTATTTCAATTGAAAAATGATAATAACCAAAAAGAGTATTATTTAACAGACGCTATAGAAATAATTAAAAATAGCGGTGGAAAGGTAGTTAGTTATCCAACTTTAAATAATGAAGAAGTTTTTGGGATTAATGACCGAATAGCTTTAGAACATGCAACGAAAATTCTCAAAAGACGTATTAATTACGAGTTGATGAAAAACGGAGTTACTATCATTGATGCAGACAATACCTATATTTCTATTGATACTGTCATTAAACCTGATACCATTATTTATCCAGGTACCATCATTTTTGGCAAAAATGTGATTGGGGCAAATTGTATCATTGGGCCAAATACCCAGTTAGAAAACGTTACTGTTGGAGATAACGTAAGAATAAATAATTCCTGTGTAATTGATAGTACTATTGGTGATAATACTACTATAGGACCTTTTGCTCATTTACGTAATCATACTATAGTTGGAGAAAACTGTCGCATAGGAAACTTTGTGGAAATGAAAAATACGACATTTGGTGAGAATAGTAAAGCAAGTCACTTATCCTATTTAGGTGATGCGGTTGTTGGATCAAATGTCAATATGGGTTGTGGAACGATTACCGTAAATTATGATGGTAAGAAGAAACATCAGACCATAATAAAGGATAACGCTTTTGTTGGCTGTAATGCCAATTTAATCGCACCAGTAGTAATTGGTGAAGGCGCATATGTTGCGGCTGGCTCTACTATTACCGAAGATGTACCTGATGAGTCCCTAGCGATTGCTCGTGCTCATCAAATAAATAAACCAGAATATGCGAAAAAATACCGTAAATAGTTTTTTTCATTGCAATAATCTATTTTTATAGTAGAATATATTCTGGAAGAAAAACTTGGAGGTTTATTTCGATGTTCATCAACAATAAGAAAGTAAAAATCTTTGCGCTTTCTTCAAATCGACCCATTGCAGAAGAAATTGCCGCTACTACTGGTATTCCCCTATCAAATTGTATCGTCAAACGGTTTGCGGATGGTGAAATAAGCATCGATATTGCTGAAACCGTTCGCGGTCATGAAGTGTTTGTTGTGCAATCCACTAGCCATCCCGTCAATGAAAACTTGATGGAAGTTTTAATTATGATTGATGCCTTGAAACGTGCTTCAGCACATTCCATCAACATTGTTATGCCTTATTATGGCTATTCACGGCAAGATCGTAAAGCTAGTGCACGCCAACCAATCTCAGCTAAATTAGTGGCAGACTTACTTCAAGCAGCTGGTGCAACGCGGGTTATAACGATGGATTTGCATGCTGCACAAATTCAAGGTTTCTTTAATATCCCTATCGATAACTTTGTAGCGATGCCTATTATTGCCCACTATTTTAAAGAAAAACTAATGGGCAAGGATGTCGTTGTTGTTTCGCCTGACCACGGAGGTGTAACACGGGCACGCATGTTGGCAGACTTCTTATGTTGTCCAATTGCGATTATTGACAAGAGACGACCACGCCCTAATGTTAGTGAAGTTATGCACGTAATTGGGGAAGTGGAAAATCGCGTCGCTGTCATTATCGATGATATGATTGATACTGCGGGTAGTATCGTGAATGCAGCTAACGCATTACATGAACGCGGGGCAACGGAAATCTATGCAGCTTGCACTCACGCTATTTTAACTTACCCAGCTAATGACCGCATTGAAGAATCATGCATTAAACAATGCGTAGTAACTAACACAATTTGCTTACCTAAAGAAAAACTCACACCAAAAATTACACAATTATCGGTTGGACCTTTATTAGGAAAAGGTATCTTAAACATTATTCATGATGAATCAGTAAGTGTTTTATTTAAACCATAAGATTATTTATAGATGACTTCGCAAGAAGTCGTCTTTTGTCTATAGTGAGGTTGATAATATGAAATTAATCGTCGGGCTTGGCAATCCTGGTCGTCAATATAAAAAGACGCGCCACAATATTGGCTTCATGGTTTTAGATGCTTTAGTTAATAAAGAAAATTTAGAATTCAACAAAAAAGAGAAATTTAAAGGCGAAATATGCCATACTACCATTAGAGGACAAGATGTTATCCTTTTGAAACCTTTAACATATATGAACAATTCTGGTGAAGCAGTACAACTCATCAAACAATTCTATCAAATCAATGATGAAGATATTCTCGTGATTCATGATGACCTCGATTTACCAACAGGTAAGATTAGGGTTAGACAAAAGGGGTCATCTGGTGGACATAAGGGCATAAAATCAATTATTGATCATCTAAAAAGTGAAAGTTTTCATCGTATAAGAATTGGAATCGGAAAAAGCGATATTATTCCTGTGATTGATTATGTTCTTGAAAACTTTTCAAAAGATCAACTTGATGAAATTAGTAACGCAATTAACACTAGTATAGATATTATTTACGACTGGTTATCATACGATATACTATACGTAATGAATAAATACAATTAAGGAGTTCATCATGGACCGTGTAATCCGTTTTTTGGATCATGTGCTATCTGATGTAAAAGAGAACTTACAGGCAAAACGTCAGCGGATTTTACTGAACAATGTCACAGATACAGCAGTACCGAGTATAGCTGGATACTTGTATCATTATGTTAATGATAATATTCTGCTTATCTGTCCGAACCTCTATCAAGCTCAAAAAGTATATGATAAACTAGTGCAGGTCATGGGTAGTCAAGACGTGCACTTTTTCCCTATGGACGAATTTATATCTGCTGAAATGCTGGCATCAAGTAATGAGTTCCGCATCGAACGTATTAATACCATTGCGAATATTATTCGCAATAAAAAAGGTATCATCGTAACTCATACGATTGGTGCCATCCGTAAATTACCACCTAAAGAAGTATTGCTATCGAGTGTGCTTACAATTAAAGAAAACGAAGTTTATGATTTTGAAGAACTCATCCCCCGCTTTATTTCTTTAGGTTATACACGCACCACGTTAGTTGAGAACCCTGGTGAGTTTACAGTACGTGGCGGTATTATTGATATATACCCTCTTACGAATCAACATCCTTATCGAATTGAATTTTTTGGCGATGAGGTAGAATCGGTTAGATTTTTTGATGAAAAGACGCAAAGAACCATAAGTAAAACAGATGAAGTTTATATAACACCTGTATACGAATTAGTATATACGGAAGAAGTTAAACAAAAAGCTATTCAACAACTAACTGATGTTTTTAATGAAAAATGCAAGAATCTCAAACCGCAAATTATTGAAAAACTGAAAGAAGCATTTGATAAAGATATCCGCTCTATTGAAAGCTATCAAGAGTTATCTCGCTTACATAAATATATAACCTACTTTTATGACCGTGATGCCACAATATTTGATTTGATGGATGATGGTCTTTTAGTATTTGTTGATTACCAAAATATTTATAATAGTTATCAGAATTTTAATAGTGAATATCAAGAATTTTACACAGATCTCTTATTGGAACAAAAATCTGTAATTGTTCCAGAACATTATCGAAAACTTGATAGTTTTCAAGATTATCCTCATAATCAAGTCTTTTTACAAGAATTTGTCGCATATCATAAAGATATTAAATTTACCGCTATTGTTGATTTTAACAGTAGAAAAATTGAACAATATTATGGTGTTTTAGGAGATTTTCTTGCGGAAGTAAAACGTAATTTTGATAAAACATATTGTGTATGTTTGCCAACAAACTCACAAATAGAAGCTTTAATTGAAGAGTTACGTAATGCGAATATTAAGCACGCTTTAATTGGCGATAAAGATGAGGTAATACCTAAAGTTGTCAATCTCATGATTAGTAACTTACCAGAAGGATTTGAACTAATCAATCAGAAAATCAAGTTTGTGACCAATTTTGAACTATATAAAAAGGTTACAAAAGTTATTAAGTATCGCTCGACATTAAAAGAAGGCAAACGTATTAAAGATATAGATGAATTAAAAGTCGGCGATTATGTTGTTCATAATGTTCATGGTATCGGGCAATATCTAGGAATAAAAACCTTAGTTACCGATGGTGTTCATAAGGATTATCTGCAAATTGCATATAAAGGAGAAGACAAATTATACGTTCCTGTAGAAAACATCAACTTAATTCAAAAATATGTTGGTAGCGAAGGTGCTCGTCCCAAAATCAATAAACTAGGCAGTACAGAATGGTTGAAGACTAAGCAGCGTGTTCAAAAGCGGGTTAAAGATATCGCTCAAAAGCTAATTCAATTGTATGCTCTTCGTGAGCAAACTCCAGGTTATGCTTTTTCACCTGATACAGATGAACAGCGGGAATTTGAAGCTAAATTTGAGTATGTAGAAACGCCAGACCAACTGCAAGCAATCCAGGAAGTAAAAGCTGATATGGAAGAACCAGTCCCCATGGACCGCTTGTTATGTGGCGATGTTGGTTATGGAAAAACTGAGGTAGCGATGCGTGCAGCCTTTAAAGCGGTGATGGATAATAAACAAGTGGCATATTTAGCTCCAACAACCATCCTCGCTCAGCAACATTATGAGAATTTCGTTAAGCGGTTTAAAGATTATCCTGTGAATATCGCTTTGCTTAATCGATTTGTCCCGAAGAAAAAACAAGATGAAATTATAGCGAAGTTAAAGAAAGGACAAATCGATATAGTGATTGGCACCCACCGCTTATTATCAAACGATGTATCATTTTATGATTTAGGTTTATTGATCATCGATGAGGAACAACGTTTTGGTGTAGAACATAAAGAGCGGTTGAAAGAGTTAAAGGTAAATGTAGATGTACTTACGCTAAGTGCTACCCCTATTCCCCGTACGTTACAAATGTCGCTTATCGGTGTGCGCTCCTTATCGCTCCTCGAAACCCCTCCAGAAAATCGCTATCCCGTCCAAACCTATGTCTTAGAAGAAAATGATACGGTCATTAAAGAAGCGATTGAACGAGAACTTGCACGAAATGGTCAAGTGTTTTATCTTTATAACCGTATTGAAGATATCGAACAAAAAGTAGATAAATTAAAGCAACTAGTGCCTGACGCTCGAATCACCTATGTTCATGGAAAAATGTCGAAGGAACAATTAGAAGATACTATGTACGCTTTTTTAAATAATGAATATGATGTGCTAGTCTGTACAACGATTATTGAAACTGGTATCGATATAGCGAATGCGAATACGCTAATTGTTTCTGATGCGGATAGATTAGGTCTTGCTCAGTTATACCAACTTAGAGGACGCGTAGGAAGAAGTGATCGCATCGCTTATGCATATCTCATGTATCCTAAACGAAAAGCTCTAAGCGAGGTAGCATCTAAACGACTTCAAGCTATTAAAGACTTTACCGAATTTGGCGCAGGTTTCAAGATTGCCAAGCAGGACCTAGCGATTCGTGGTTCAGGAGATTTGTTAGGCGCGCAACAATATGGCTTTATTGATAGTGTTGGTTATGAATTGTATAACCAATTATTAAGAGAAGCTATTAAGGAGTTAAAGGAAGCGGATGGTGAACAACAACCATTAGAAACAAAAGAAAAAGAATTTGATATGAAAGTATTGGTCGATGCTTATATACCTGATGAATATATTGCGGATGAATCGCTCAAGATAGAAATTTATAAGAAAATCAAAAATATCAGTTCCGAACAAGATCTATTAGATTTAGAAAATGAATTAACGGACCGCTTCTCCACTATCCCTGAACCTGTGGAAAATCTCCTGAACTTAGCTTTTATTAAGAGTTGTTGTTTAGATTTGGGGATTATTAAAATGTTAGAAACAAAAACATATGTTGAATATGAATTTAGTGAAGAAGCAAGTCAAAAAATCAACGGTGAGCAACTCTTTATTTGTGTCAATGAAACCTCGCGTAATATTACATTAAAATATTTACACAACCAGATATATATCGTAATTGAGAAACCTCGTTTAAAAGAAAACTATTTACGGCTATCAAGGGAATTGTTTGCTAAAATTATCCACAGTCGAATAATGTAAAAAAATGAATAAATAGACAAAGTAGGTAAAAAATATATCTAGCAAGACTAATAGGAAAGCGAGGTTAATTAATGAAAGCTACAGGAGTCGTTCGGAGAATTGATGATTTAGGTAGAGTGGTCATTCCTAAAGAGATCCGCCGTACTTTACGAATTCGTGAAGGCGATTCTCTCGAGATATATGTTGATAATGCAGGAGATGTTATCCTCAAAAAATATTCACCAGTTGAAGATTTAAGTGAATTTGCTCAACAATATGCAGATGCTTTATATATGGCAATTCATAAGGATATTATCATTTGTGACCGTGATACCATTGTCGCGGCAACCGCAAATTTAAAGAAGAAATATGTTCATAAAAAAGTCAGTGAACAATTAGAAAAACTCATGAACAATCGAACGACGAAAGTGGAGCGGGATAACCCCGAGTTAGAGATTACCGATGATAAAAAAGAGCATTTCAGTTATGTAGTCCAACCCATTTTAAGTAATGGTGATTGTGTAGGTGCTGTAATTATCTTAGGTAATGAAAATAATAAGGAAATCACCGATATTGATGTAACCAGCGCTAAGACAGCAGCATCATTTATTGGAAAGTATTTAGAAGGATAATTTAATTGGATAGAAATAATATAAAATGGGGTTGTAAGTAATCAAATGATATTACAACCCTTTTCTCTTGATTAATGTTATTAAAAATCAGTTCAAACCTTGTACAAACAAGGGGTTGAACTGATTTTCTATATATAAA
>JAAZCR010000112.1 GCA_012513195.1 Bacilli bacterium
AATTAGCATAAGGGAACCTTAAATTCTTAAGTGATTGGAACTTAACTTCTTGAAACTCTTCAATAAGATCAAGAAAGTCAAGGTATTTATTAATAACTTCATAAAAGAAGGTTTCTAATTCTTCATAACTATACTCTTTCGTAAATAATTTTTCTAAAAAAGTATATCTATCAACATATAACACTGATATTTGTAAAGGTAGATTCTTATCAATCTTTTTATAATGATAAAACATATACCCATAAAATAAATTTTGCGCTAAATGGGCTTTTTGTGGTTCATCTTCATAATCATCGATTTTAGAAGTGCTCTTAATCTCAATAAGATGATAATGATTACTTAATTCTTCTACAATATCGATTCTTCCACTTATTTCTAAATCATAGTCTCGAACTGTAGTATTTAATCTAACAAATACTTCACTCTGAGCACCTTTACGTTTCTCTATCGTTTGATGAATAATCATCCCATCGCGAAGATTATAACGGTCCTTCGCTAAAGTGGTGATATCACCTTCACTAAAGACAAAATCGACGATGTCATGAACAGATAATACGAGTTTTTTCACGATAATCACCAGTTTAATATTATCATAATTCCCTGAATGGTGAAATATCAAATCGTATATTATTGTAAAAAGGCTGATGGTAACTTGTTTTCAGCCCTTTTATATTTTTTCTTATCTATATAACAAATCATATTAAGTTTAAATAATAAACCTCACATAAACACTTATGTGAGGTTTATTAAAATCGTTCTTCTTCTGTATTATTTTTTTCTTGATCTTTTCGTAAATCTTCCGTTTTGTTATAGCGATAATCTTTTTCTAATAAATACTCTTCTTCATCAGTATCAAAGTCATTTTCTTCCGCAAACTCATGATAAAAATCATATTCACCTGGATAGGGATTAGAGATATTGCGGTAAAATTTATCACCACCCCGCGCTTCACGTAGTAAATCACTTATAAAGACAATCAATAGTAATAAGATGATGATACCAAGAATATAGTAACCCATAAGTTCACCTTTCTTTTTTCGGAAATGGAATTAATTGTGCTTCTTTATATAACCACTTTATGATGCGCTGATTCTTATTCTGTAGACCTTTTATTATATAATATAAGAATCCGCATATCATGGTCCCACTAACACAAAAGATGAGAAGCATCTAACCACCCATTAACTAGTGTTAACATAATGAATGCTTATTATACAAAAAAAGATGGCTATTCGCCATCTTTTACAGGTCGCTTATACTTACAGTTCTTATTTTCACAGAGAATTTCTTTACCATTGGTAGATAAAATGTTACCACATACAGGGCATAATTCATTTATCGGTAAGTTATTAATAATATTTTCACATTTTGGATAATTACTGCAGGCATAAAACTTCTTACCCCGTAGTTTTCCTTTTTTCGTTACTCTTTCAACAAAGTATCCTTCGCCACACTTTGGACATTTAATGTCTAATACTTTAGGTTGTTCCGTTTCTTTCTTTATATATTTAAATTCTGGATAACCACTACAACCAATAAATGGACCATAGGGACCATAACGGGTTACTAACTGTTTGCCACATAGAGGGCATGTTTCATCAATAAATTTTGGTGGTAACTTTTCCATTTTCTCTTTTGCATATTCTACCATAGGGTTAAACAAATCGTAAAACTTGCGAAGTTCTTCATACCATACTTTTTCGCCATTGGCGATATCATCAAGGTTTTCTTCCATGTTTTTCGTGTAATCCACATTGATAATATCGCTAAAGTATTGGTCAAGTTTTTCGGAAGTAATCATACCTTGTTCAGTTGGTACGAACTTCTTATCAACCACCGTAACATAATTTCGTTTTTTCAAGGTTTCCATGGTAATCGCATAAGTAGAAGGGCGACCAATTCCTAATTCTTCCATTTCTTTGATGAGTTTTGCTTCTGTGTAACGGCTTGGTGGTTGAGTGAAGTGTTGATTTGCCACAACTTCTAGTAGTTCAACTTTATCATCAACTTCAAGATTTGGTAAGATAGTATTCTTGGTATCTTCATAATCATTATAGACCTTCAAATAACCATCAAACACTAACTCTTGACCATTAACCTTAAACTGATAGCCATTATTATTAATGATAACTTGTGTATGATATACTTGGGCTGGACTCATTAACGATGCAAGGGTCCGATAGTAAATCATACGATATAATTTATATAAATCAGGTGTTAAAAACTTCTTGATTGATTCGGGCGTGCGGGTGATGTCGGTGGGTCGAATCGCTTCATGAGCATCCTGAGCACTCTTACTGACTTTAAACGTGGGTTCAAACTTACTATATTCAGGACCATAAGTACTAGTTATATAGTCTTTCGCTCCGTGGACAAACTCCTCAGATAAACGTACAGAATCAGTACGCATATATGTGATTAATCCAATTGGTGTTCCGTCAATATCGATACCTTCATAAAGTTTTTGAGCTAGCGTCATCGTTTTCGAAGAGTTAAAGTTAAGTTTAGTCGATGCTTCTTGTTGGAGGGTAGAAGTTATGAATGGTGGTTTAGGATTTTTTTGTTTCAGTTTCTTTTCAACATCTTGTACAAGATAATCTTCCGTAAGTTTGCTTAAAATCACATCAGCTTCTTCTTTAGTATTAATCTTAATATTTTCACCATTATACGCAAATAGTGCACCCTCAAATTCTATCTTATCTTTATTAAATCTCGCATCAATTGTATAGTACTCTTCTTTCACGAAGGCTTGAATTTCTTTTTCACGGTCGACAATTAACTTGAGTGCTACTGATTGCACACGTCCGGCTGATTTGGAGCGAATTTTATGTTGGAGTAACTTTGATAGTTTAAACCCAATTATGCGGTCGAGGACACGCCGCGATTCTTGGCTTCTTACGAGATTGTAGTTGATGGAACGCGGATTAGCCATTGCTTTTAAGACTGCGTTCTTAGTAATTTCATGGAATTCCACGCGATAGACTTTTTTATCTTCATTTCCGAGGTTTAACACTTCATATAAATGCCAACTTATCGCTTCACCTTCGCGGTCAGGGTCGGTAGCTAGATAAATCTCATCAACACTATTTACAGCTTTTTTTAATTGATTGATGATTTGTTTCTTACCAGGGATAATCTTATAATGAGGTTGGAAGTTATTCTCGATATCCACACCTAAGCCACCTGGTCCAGATGTTGCGAGGTCTCTAATATGGCCAACACTACTCATTACCATGTATTCATTTCCTAAGTATTTTTCAATTGTATGTGCCTTGGCGGGCGATTCAACAATCACCAATTTCTTCTTCATCTTCTTCACCCACTACTCTGTTAATATTCAATAATATATTATGTGCTATATATTGATAATTTGCAAGGAAAATCTTAAAGAACTCTCGACAATATATCGCTAGCGTTTGTTACTAAGTATGCTCCTTCTTTAATGAGGTTATTCGTACCTATTGAGTTCGTATTGAAAATATCATTTGGTACCGCGAAGATATCTTTGCCTTGTTCTAAAGCATAATCGCAGGTAATCAAAGTGCCACTACGTTCTTTCGCTTCAATAACGAGGACACCATCAGAAAGGGCGCCTACGATGCGATTACGAAAGGGAAAATGTGTCTTATAAGGTTTAGCATGAGGATAGTACTCACTAAGTAGTAGATATTCTTTCCCAATTAACCTTCCTAACTCCTCATGTTCGGGGGGATAAATATTACTTATACCTGAACCCAACACCGCAATCGTTTTCCCACCATGATCAATAGCTGTCTTATGGGCAATGGTATCAATTCCATAGGCTAAACCGCTAATAATCACGATACCTTCTTTCACCAAATCAGGTATGAGGTATTTCGTGACTTTTTCCCCATAAGGTGAATATTTCCGAGCACCAATCACCGCTAAGATTTTTCTTTTTAAGAGATTTATATCTCCTTGATAAAATAGTAATAATGGCGCATGATAAATGACCTTTAATTTCTCGGGATAAGCTTCATCAAAGATTGTTAGAAAACCAATCTTTTCTTTGCTTAATTCTTCTTTTAATTTACTTATATCTAATGCTTCATATTGTTTAAATAAGGGACCTAAAACATTTTTAATTATACTGATATTAAGTTCATCCGTCAAAGAAAGTCGATTAATAATTTGATAACGTTCATGGACTTCTAAATCTAAATAATGAAGTTTTAAGAGAAAATCTTGGATATTCTCCATTATATCACCTCATTATTTTATACGCTCCTACTCATCAAATGAGGTAAAAAGGGTCCGTTCTTTTAAAAGAATCGTACTCACTGGTTCAAAAGTTTTCCGATGAATGGGACTAGCCCCATATTTCATGAGCGCATCGAGGTGTTCCTTAGTCGCATACCCCTTATTATTTTTAAAATTATATTCAGGGTAAAGATTATGATATTCATCCATCAAACAGTCCCTTGTAACTTTAGCTATTATACTCGCTGCCGCAATACTGATACTTTTTTGA
>JAAZCR010000113.1 GCA_012513195.1 Bacilli bacterium
ATATAAAGTCGTATCACTGCTTCCTTGAATGACACTCGCATAAAGACCTAAAAAACTATCAGGACCATAATTTTGATAAATCTCCTTAAGTACCGCTAGACTCGCCATCCCTGAGATGGGCTTAAAAATCATAAATGTTAAGATATCAGGATTAATTAATCTCGCAAGATTAAGGTGTTTGGTGATGGTCTCAACAAATAAGGAACTCCGAAAGACGCTCGTGGCGATTATCATACTAGCAACATAGGGAAGAATCTCAAAGGAATATTTTAAACCTTCTTTAGCTCCCTTAATAAAACTCTCATAAGCATTAATTTTCTTATAATAAGCATAGATCATCAAAAAGATGATGATAACAGGAATGATATATGCTGAAAAGTTCATATTATCACTCTACTTAAATTTCTTTTTATTTAAGAAATAAAAGAGACGGTCGATTAAAATAGCGGTTAAAGTCGAAAGGAATGAAGTGATGATAATTAAAGGTATGACTTTGGTTGGTTCGTTACTGCCATACACTTTGCGTAGTGAAATAATGGTAGTAGGAAGTAAAGTTAAACATGAACTATTAATAAGTATGAGGGTAAGCATACTCCGACTAGCACTATCTTTATTCTGATTTAACTTCTTCATCTCTTCCATCGCTTTAATTCCTAAGGGCGTAGCCACACTACCCAACCCTAACATATTGGCAGCCATATTACTGGCCAAATAACCATGCACCGCATGATCTTTTGGTAATTCTGGATAGATTAATTTCGTTATAAAATATATCTTCTTGGCAAACTTCTCTATTAACCCGCAATCTTTCGCAATCTGTAATATTCCACTCCAAAAGATATATAATCCCGTTAAACTTATAATAAGTTTCACTGCATCTTGCGGTGCTTCTAGAAGGGCATTGTTAATCTCAACAATACGATTATTATGTAAAGCAAAGAAAATCCCAATGATAAAAAGCAACAACCAAATCTTATTTACCACAAGATATCACGAATAGTGCGCATCAATTCTTCCCCCAAATCTAGAATAGTAAAACTATTATCTAATACACTATATGATTTATCATATGGATAAATTTCTTTTGTGAGTAAGATTTCACCATCCTTGATTAGGTGTACGTAATAGCGTTCATGATTATCGACATCAATAAAGAAACGATATTGATTAAATTCTTCTTCGCGAAGTGGATAAGCAATTTTGTCATCTAAATAGAAAATTTTGTTTAGTTCTTTAACCTCAAATAATCCTTTTCGTAATAAAGTGACCATTTCATATTCTTTAAAACCATAATTTAATAAAGCCAAATGTTCCTCCCAGTCATTAACACCATTAAGCGTGACTACAATTAGTTCTAAATCAGCTTTCTTACCCACAGACACTAAGGTCCGGTGAGCAAGGCGCGTATATCCCGTTTTTCCACCAATCACAAAATCATATTTATTAATTAACCGATGTTTATTGTACCAAGTATACCTTTCACCATTTAAACTTTCTGCATGATAAACAGAAGTGTTATTAATCTTCCGATAAATTGGATTATTCATCGCATAACGAGTAATTAACGCAAAATCATAAGCTGTCGAAAGATTCTTACTATCTTCGTCTAGTCCCGAAGGATTTTCAAAGACAGTATTCTTTAGACCTAGTTCTTTTGCTTTCTCATTCATTAAATAAACGAAATTACTAACACTACCAGCAACTCCTTCGCCAATCGCATAAGCGGCATCATTACCACTTCTAAGAAGTAATCCATAAATTAAATCGATGAGTTTTAGTTTATCACCTTTTTTCAAGTAAAGGGATGAACCAACTTGTCTTGTCGCTTCTTCACTTATTTCAATATATTCTTCAAGATAACCCTCTTCAATAGCGATGATAGCTGTCATTATCTTTGAAATGGAAGCAACTGGTCTTTGAAGATGAGCATTTTTCTCATATAAAACTCTACCTGAGTGACTTTCTATTAAAACAGCACATTGACTATTAATAGTGGGGATACTTTGAGCAGATACGTTCTTCACAAACAGAAAAATTAAACCAATTATCATCACAAGAATCCAGAAAATTAAGATAATTTTCTTTTTCATCATACCACCTAAAGAAATATATGAGACAAATTGAGGTAAAATGAGTCATATATAAAAAATCCTTCAAACCTTGTAGTTTGAAGGATGTCTATTACTCGGTAATCTTGATTTTGGTCATCGAATCATATAAATCTTTTTCTTCCGTTTCGCGTTCTACATCTTCAGCTAACTCTGGTAATTCTTCGATGGAAGAAAGATTGAAATAATCTAAGAAATCATTAGTTGTACCATAAAGAATCGGTCGACCAGGCACATCAAGTCTTCCAACTTCTTTAATAAAACTCATGGCTACTAGTTTCCTAATCACGTTTTCCGAGTTAGTACCGCGAATATCTTCAATTTCAGCACGGGTAATGGGTTGTTTATAAGCAACAATGGCGATAACTTCTAAGGCTGCTGATGATAAGCGTTTTTTATTGCTGGTATAGACTTTGCGGAACAATTCGATATATTCTTTTTTGGTTGCCATCCGATAATGACCAGCAGTATGAATAATCGTAACACCGCGTGAAGTATCTTTACAACGTTCAATATATTCTTCAACTAACTTTTCAACTTCTTCTTCACTGATTTCTAAAATTTGCGCTAGTTCGTCTTTGGTAAACCCTTCATCACCAGCCACATATAATAAACCCTCTAGACCAGCGAGTAATTCTGCTCTATCCATGTGCTTCCCTCATTTCTTCATCCAGATATTCAATATAGATATCTTGAAATAATGTATCTTGATGTAATCTAATAACATGATGTTTTGTAAGTTCTAAGATTGCCATAAATGTCACAACGATGAGTTCCTTCGTCACATTTTCTTCAAAGATTTCGGTAAATCTAAGTTTTTTCCTCGTTCTAAACAGGTCAGATAATTCCTGAATGCGCTCATCGATGGTGATGGTTTGTGGCTTAATCTTGGTCTTAATCGGTTTATGTAAACTATAACGTTTAAGCACCCTATTATACGCACTTAGCAAATCGTAGATATCGACATCTTGTAATAAAAAATCCTTCGTTTCGATCTTCAGTTCTTCAGAAAGATCCGAAGGAATCTTCGTTAAATAATTTTCACGTTCGGTTTCTTGTTCTTGGAAAAAAGAAACTACATCTTTAAAGATACTATACAATTTTAACCGACGTTTCAATTGCTCTTCGGGATTTTCTTCATAACTTATATTTTCATCATCTAAATTACTTTGTGGCAACATTTTTCTACTTTTAATATAAATTAAATAAGCAGCGAGTCTTAAGTATTCACTTGCAATTTCCAGATTTAAATCTTCCATGGCATGGAGATAATCGAGATATTGTTGGGTGATTTCCGAAACATTGACGTTATCTATGTCAATTCTCGCTTCTTTAATCAAATATAACAATAAATCTAAAGGCCCTTGAAAGGCATCAATTGTGACAAGATATTCCATAATATCACCTTATTGATATTTTACCGAACTTAAACTATCTTTGTCAAACAAATATCGAAATAAAACAAGCTAAAGATTGTTTTACTCTTTAGCTTTTTTACGTTTCTTTTTAGATTGACTTGTTCTAACAAAGATATGTAGAAAATCTTTAAAATTAAAAGGTAATAAAGGATATAAATAAGGTTTACCGAAACTAGTATTAAACGCTAGGAATAATACATATAAAATGATACCACCTATTAATCCCCACAAACGGAAAAAATATGTCGTCACAATGATAAAGAGTTTAGCGACTTTATTAGCCAGTCCGACTTCATAATTAGGAGTTGCATAAGCACCGATGGCTGATACCGCAATATATAAAACTACTTCTGGTGAGAATAAACCTACTTGAATCGCAATTTGACCAATTAATACTCCAGCGACAATTCCTAAAGCAGTACTCATAGCTGTAGGAGTATGTATAGCCGCCATACGTAAGAACTCAATTCCGACTTCACCAACAAGAATTTGGATGATAATCGGAATGGTACCAATTTCTCTTGGACCGATGAATTTTAAATAATCTGGTAATAATCTTGGTTCATAAACAAACAACATCCATGTCGGTACAAGGAATAAGGAAACAAGAATTCCACCAGTTCGCGCAAAGCGTAAGAAACTACCAATAATAGGAGTATGTCGATATTCCTCAACATGTTGGAGTTGTTCCAAATAAGTGGTAGGCGCAATCATGACACTAGGTGATGTATCAACCATAATCCCTATTAAACCATCATATAAGTGGACCGCTAAAGTATCGGGACGTTCAGTGTATCTTACTTTAGGATAGGGATTCCAAGATTTATGCGTGAGAAGTTCTTCTAGTTGTTTATCAGCCATGACCAACTCTTCTACATCAATGGCTTTGATTCTATTCCGAATCGTTTTCAAAATATCATGGTCAACTAAATTATCAATGTACAACAAACAGACATCAGTTTGTGATAAACTACCTACTTTGTATAACTCACAACGAAATAATGGATCTCTAACTCTTCTTCTAATGAGTACGAGATTGATGATAA
>JAAZCR010000114.1 GCA_012513195.1 Bacilli bacterium
ACCTAATGTGGTGATTTCTTCCTCTTCATCTTCAAAAACAATGTCATCTTCATTATCAAATAAAGCGAAGGAAATAACATCAGTTACCCGATCAATCCCTCGATATGTTCGATTGATTTCTTGAATTTTCTCTTTACTAACAAAGACGACACTTACTTCATAATATTTATCAATTTGCTCGACTTTCATAGCTTCATTAAATACTTCCGTAATTAAGGTATCATAACCAGTGGTATCATATTCTGTTTCATTCACAAAGACAATATCTAACATCTTAAACCTCTTTCCGTGTATATTCTTCATATCGATCGATAACTTTTTGAACTAATGGATGTCTAATGATATCAGAGACATCAAAGGTACATATCGCAATATTATCAATACCTTTTAGGATATTAATACAAGTAATTAAGCCAGAACGGACTCCCCTTGGTAAGTCCACTTGCGAGACATCTCCCGTTACTATCATTTTAGAATTAAACCCTAAACGGGTTAAGAACATCTTCATTTGTTGGTCAGTTGTATTTTGTGCTTCATCTAAGATAATATAAGCATCTTCTAAGGTACGACCACGCATATAAGCTAAAGGAGCGATTTCAATAATACCTTTTTCGATAAATGATTCCGTAGCTTCCACTCCTAAAGTGTCATGTAAGGCGTCATAAAGGGGGCGTAAGTATGGATCAACCTTTTCTTTTAAATCACCAGGTAAAAAACCTAAACTTTCTCCTGCTTCAACTGCTGGTCTGGTGAGGATGATCCGTTTAACTTCTTGTGATTTTAGAGCACTGACAGCTTTTACAACTGCTAAATAAGTTTTTCCCGTACCAGCAGGTCCTGTCGCAAATACGATATCATTTTCTTCAATCGCTTTGATATAACGACGTTGATTAAAGGTTTTGGCGACAATGGGTTTGCCATTGGATTTTTTTCCAATGATAAGTTTATTCTTGTAGAGGGAAACCACATCTTCTAGCATATCATTTTCTAGCATGCGGAAACAATACATCAAATCCCGTTCGTTAATATTGTTTTCATATTTAATGATATTCTGTAAAGTTTTTAAAACGCGTAATAGGTTCGTTTTTGCTTCGTCAGAAATAGTATTGCTAACCAAAATTGCATCACCACGGGTGATGATTTTCGTTGCGAAATAGTCTTCTAATAGTTTTAAGTTGCGATCGTGACTACCAATAATCGCCATCGATTCTTCTAAATTATTAAAACGAAAGTCTAGACTGATAAATTCACTCATTAACCTATCTCCTTTGAAATATTGCGATATCTTCTAAAGTTTGTACGAAAAAAGTATAGTAGTAGTTATTTTCATCTTCACTTTGATTAATTAAGTTGATGCTAATGATTTGTTCGCCCTCTTTAAATTTGCTAATTAATTCATATCTAATCTTTGATTCAGCAAAAATTAAACTTGTGTTTTCATCGTATATATTTATTATATCACTTTTTTCTAAATAATGTATTTTTTTCCATCCTAGTGGTATGTCAAATTTACCTATTTTAAATAGGCTTAATACTATTTCTTCATCATATTGTTCATACATATTATCAACATTTTTAATAGTAAGATTTAATCCAAAAAAATAAAAAATCTTTTTGGTTTTAATCCTACCAGTATAAGCACTTTCTATCAGCATTTTAGGTACTGTCACATTAACAGTATCCCACACTTCCGCATATACTACACCTTCACTAGGTACATAAAATGCACTTTCATCACCGTAATTATAACGCAAGTTACCAGTTACAAGCAACTCTCCACTACGGACAAATTGATTATATTGAATTAATGGTAAACCATGTCTAATTTTATACATTTTAATGATGCCATCTTTTTTTGCGACTAAATCCCCATACCCTTCTACTGTTTGAATCTGCTTATTAATAATGCTAGGCTCTAATAATCTAACATATAAGACTGTTCCTTTTTTTTCTACTGATATCCATTCAAAATGACTAAACTCTTTACGTAGTTCATAATTTAACTCTTGAATACTACCAGTAAATACATCAAAAATAAGATAATCCTTAAAATGTTTCCTAATTAATTGCTCAATCCGTTCATTATCCTTCGTTTCACTAGAAAATCTAATGTCTTTAATTGTAAATGTTTGAACGTATAAAAAGATTACAAGTATTATTAACCCAACTACAATACTAATATGTCGCTTAATTAGCGCTAAAAGATACTTTAACCCTTGATAACTGATGATTTCATAAGGAATATCATGATTATCTAAAATATCTAAATCGTGTTCCGTAACTCTTATAAAATAGTAGTCACCTTTTTTATTAGTAATTTTAATCTCATTAACGAACTTCTGATGTATTTTAAGAAAATCATTAATTTTGACTTTAATAATGACTTTAAACAGGTTTGCCTTATTCATTTTTATCACCTAGTAACTTAATGTCTTCAATGTCCCCAACAATTTCCAAAAAATACTTAATAATAGTTTTGATTCTTAAAAGTTTTCCTGTAACAACTATGTTTCGTAATTTTATATACTCCTCTTTAATTTCTTCCACTTCATCATAATTTTGAATAAAAACCTGTTTGCGATTTAATATCGTTATCTTTTCAACATTAAGAAACATTTCATCTTTAACTTCATTTACCTTTGAAAAGAACCCTTTTACCTTTTTCATATATCTCACCTAAAACATTATATGAAGGAAAATATATTAATATTTAGATTAGGTAGTTAATGATAATATAAAAAATCCGCTTAAGCGGATTTTTAAGCAAATATATCGAAATAAAAAGGTTATTTAAGTCCAATAAATAAACCTAATACAACAAGGACTAAGTAACAAACACCTGCGACGATGCGATGAAGCTTATTATCTCCCTTATGATTAGGTAAACCAATCACAAAACTTGATACGAAACCAGCTATAAAGGCACTAAGGAGTGCGATAATATTAACTGTATCACCTAATAATACTAGAAGAAGTAATAATAATACACTATAAAGAATGATGCGTTTCAGGAGCATAGCCAGAAAACGCCGATAATAGATGATGACTAAGATAAAAGCACCAAGAAATGCATATATAATAGGTGTAAAACCTGTTAAATAGGCTTCACTAGCGGCAAACGCAAAAATCATCGCATTGGTAAAAATCATTGAAGATGCAATAATCGCTAAATAACGTAATGAACCATAGATTCGCTCTAGTCTTAATCCAATCGTAATGATGAAAAAGATACTAAAGAAAACCGTGATATAATTAAGAGATACGAGATTATTAGTTATTAAAGTGTAAAACCAAAATTTTTCGATATTACCTTTAGTAAGTAATAAATACGGATAAATATCAGGTAATCCTTCAAACACATTTAATAAAAACTGATAAAGGTATATGATAACAATAATAATACCAAGAATAATATTTACATACTTATCTTTTCGATTAAATGCTTGTGAAACTTGATTTATATATGCCATGCTTAAATTATTTATACGATAAGCTAGCATTGCTGGATCAAGATCGAAAGGATAATCAACAATATCGGGATAATATTGGGTTAAGATGTTATCTTTGGTTAGTTGGGATTTATCACTTGCATTTACAATATCGACATTTTTGGGTAAGTCGATTTGCTCAACATCAATACTACAGTTTAAGGTTATAATAAGAATACGTTGGTTAAATAGAAAAAACTGTCTTTTTAAGTTATATTTAATCAGATCAACTTTTTCCATTAAGTCATCAATATTTACATCATTAATTAATGGGTGTGTATAGATATAAATGATGTTATAGTATGAATTATTGAAATTTTCTAAAATCTTATCTTCAACATTTAGGATGGTATAACCATGCTTATCAAGGAAAAAATGAATAAGATTATAGGCATAATGTTCAAGATCACTATTATGAAACTGGTCAAAGTTAACAATATTAACCGAACTCATTAATGAACCTTCCTCATGATTTATACATTTTACGTAACTTTTCTAAAAACTCTTGAAAGTAATCTGGTAGAGGAGCTTCAAATTCCATGAATTCTTTTGTCCGCGGGTGATAGAAACCTAAAACCGCTGCATGTAAGTATTGACCTTCCCTACCAACTACTCTTTTTGGTCCATACTTTGTATCACCCACTAAAGGATGACCAATATAACTCATATGAACACGAATTTGATGGGTGCGACCAGTTTCTAATTGACAGGAAATATAGGTGTATGGACCCAAATATTCAATGACTTTATAATGCGTAATGGCTGTTCTTCCACCAAGTACGACAGCCATTTTAGTCCGATCATTTTTGTCACGACCAATGGGGGCATCAATCGTACCTTCTGGATGCAATAAATTTCCGTGACAAATGGCATAATAAATTCTTTTAGTAACCTTTTCTTTAAACTGTTCAGCAAGAGATATATGAGCATCATCGTTCTTCGCCATGACAAGTAAACCAGAAGTATCTTTATCAATACGATGCACGATTCCTGGTCGTATTATACCATTAATCCCTGATAAATCATCGCAATGATATAATAACGCATTGACTAAAGTACCAGTAAAATGCCCATTGGCAGGATGAACGACCATGCCACTAGGTTTATTAATGACGATAACATCCTCATCCTCATAATAAACATCAAGTGGGATGTTTTCTGGTTGCACATCTAGTCCGATAGGGTCTTTTACTTTAACGACTATTACATCTCCCCAGTTAACGCGATAACTAGGTTTTTCAATGCGTTTATTTACTTCAACAAGTTCTTCATCCATCATTTTCTTCACCTGATTGCGTGAGAACTCGGTAAATACTGTTGCGATTAATTTATCAAGTCGCGTACCTTCGTCTTCTTCTTGCACAACGTATACTAAAGTTTCCATCAAATCACCCCTTCTTTAGATGAGTTGTGTGATGATAAAAGTGACTAAACCAAATAGTACATAAATATCAGCTAAATTAAATATGGGGGTATATTTATTTTTAAAATGAAACATCAAGAAATCTACCACTTTTCTTCTAAAGACGCGACAGAAAAGATTACCTAAAGTACCTGAAATTAAAAATATCAAAGATAATGTGAATAGCGTGTTATTGATGAGATCGCCATCACGATACAAAAGAAAACCAAAAACTAGGAAGGCAATGGCTTTGATAATCGCAAGTAAAACACCATGTCCTTGTAAAATTCCTAATGCAGCACCTGTATTATAAGTTAAATAAAAGCGCAAATAAGGTACTTTTAATGGGTATTCTTCTTCTAATGTTAAGTACTTAACTGCTAAATATTTAGTTAACTGGTCTAAACCTACTAAAAACAATATTAACATGATAATGTAAAGCATTTTAACACCTTATAAAACAAGGGATTTTATATAAAAATAGATTCCAATAAGAATTAAGCATACAATAATAATTTCAATAATTAAGTAAGAAATTAAAGAAATAAGTTTTATGGATCTATCATGATTAGATTTATTAATATTGATAAAGAGAAACAGAAAATAAGAAATAAGCGTGGACATAATCATGAAGATAATAAATGCGGGTTCTTTATAAGCTCCATAAATGTAAAGATTCGCAAAGAAAGCGATTAAGAGTGAAAGTAATATATAGGCTTTAATCCTTGTATATAAAGTTATCTTGCGGAACTCTTTATCTTTAAAAGTATTAAGATAAAGAGTTTTAAAAAAAGCTTTAATTTTGTCCATAGTTTTCCATTAAGTAATTAATCGCTTCCTCAAGCGTCTCTACAGGAACAATTATCATCTTTGATTTCATCAAATCCCGTGCTTCAACTGCCTCTTCATAATGTACAGGAGGAGTAAAGAAGACATCCACTTTCGCTTTACATGCACCATATACCTTCTGTTTGATGCCACCAATAGGACCAACATTGCCATTCACATCAATCGTACCAGTTCCCGCAATTTTTAGTCCAAAGGTAATATCAATCGGAGTAAGCATGTTGTAGATGCTCAAAGCTTGAATTAAACCCGCACTAGGTCCATAACCTGACCAGTCAATATTAATAATGCGTGGATTAGAGTTCTCATAGTCAATTTCATAATTTGTATAAAGATAGCCTTGATATAAACCTAAAATGCAACTATTATCTGTTTCTAAACGCACTTTTTGAGTATTGATTACTTCTTCATTTTTATTTCTTAATACAGTCAGAGTAAATGGTTCTTCACAAGGGATAGTTGTTAAAATATTCCAAGCTTCTTCTAGGTTTTTAACTTGCTTATCGTTAATCTTGATAATAATATCGCCAACTTTTAAAGCCTGGTAAGCTGGGGTATTTTCAATTCTATCAATTATTACTACCCCTTTTTCCTCGTATTTAAGGTGCTTTCCTGCAGCGTTATATGAAGCAATCAAGGCATTATAGATTGAACTAGCTTTATAGAGTTTATCTTTTTCAAGTAATTCCGCAATTGGTTCCGAATAGGTAACTTTACTCATCTTAAAGATTTCAGCCTTTTTATTGAGTTTAGCAAGGAGATATTGAAAGGGACTAGGTTTATCAATTACTGTTACATAGGATGAGTTAAATGAACCTTTGATTGTTTTATCAGGATAAATGTTTTCAACTGTTAAGAAGACATTTTCATTCTCAACGCCACCAGGAAGGTCGACTGAGTAAGGTAAAGGGAAGACAAAAAAGAGTAGTAATACGATATAAATAATACCATAGATGATTAACGACTTATAATTGCTCTTTAACCACTCCTTAACCTTCATCTTTCGCACCTCTCGCTGCTATTTTTATATCATTAAACAGGCGATATTTTACCCCACTTGAATCAAACATGCGTTTCGCTGCTATTACACTATCAGTATCATCGTATTTATTATCATAATATACAACTTCTTTAATGCCACTTTGAATGATTAGTTTAGCACATTCATGACAAGGGAATAATGTAACATACATGGTACAATTTTTTAAGTTGCTGGTGGAATTTAGAATCGCATTGGGTTCAGCATGCACTACATATGGGTATTTGGTATCAAGCCAGTTTCCTTCTCTACCCCAAGGATAGACACGATCATCGCAACCAAATGGTAATCCATTATACCCAATACCAACGATGCGTTTATCTGAATTAACAATACATGCACCTACCTGAGTGTTTTCATCTTTACTACGCATAGCTGATAACAAAGCAATTCCCATAAAGTATTGATCCCAAGATAAGTAATCTTCGCGCATCTCTAACACCTCTAATGTATCTAATATCTATATTAGTATAACATAATTTTAACATTTGTTAAATTATTTTTATGTGCATAAAAAAAAGGCTTAATAGCCTCTTCTTAACTCCTCTTCAAACATTAACAGTTCTTCATCAGTTAATTCCTGTTCATCAGGTATTAACTCAGCATGGTAGCCGATATTACTGATAAGTTTAACAATAATAGTGGGATCCACCTCTTTATTGAATGTTAGGATACTATTTACATGATCAATTGTAAAATCAGAAATACCTTTTTCCTTTAAATAACTTTGAATTTTCCAGTTACATGCCGCACACATCGTAAATAATTGAAACTTCGTCATGTTAACCTCCTAATGTTTTCCTATTCATTTATTATAATTCATAACAAGTAAATATTCTAATAAAAAAATAATAAAAAAGGGGATTTAGCATCCCCTATTTTGCGGCTTTAAGAGTTTCTTCAGTAATTAAATCAGGATTTTCACCTTTTAAAATCGCTCTTACCTTTTCATAAGTAAGTTGCGTGCCTGGTTTACATTGAGTAACGTCAGCTTTACCTTCAAGTAACCCTTGCGCCATCCCACTACAACCAGGATAACCACAAGCACCACAGTTAAAGCCGGGTAAGTTTTTTACAATTAATTCATAACGTGGGTCTTCTTCCACATGAAAAACATTACTTGCAAAGGCTAGTACTAAGCCGATTACCGCGCCAAT
>JAAZCR010000115.1 GCA_012513195.1 Bacilli bacterium
CGGTGGAACCGAAATTTATTCCCAACCAAATTGTCACAATTAAGTTGGATGATTTGGATGTTAGGGTTCGATTAGTTGATTGTGTTGGTTTCGTAATTCCTAACTCCAAAGGTTACATGGAAGAAGATGCACCTCGCATGGTGCACACACCGTGGTTTGAAGATCCCATTCCTTTTAAAGAGGCGGCAGAAATTGGCACAAAGAAGGTTATTGAGGATCACTCCACCATTGGCATAGTGATGACGACCGATGGTTCTATCTGCGATTTTGCGCGGGAAGACTATATTGAGGCAGAAGAAAAGACGATTAATGAGTTAAAGAAACTCGAAAAACCATTCATCGTCATTCTCAACAGTCGTCATCCACATAAGGCAGAAACTATGAGTTTACGGAATTCATTAGTAGAAAAATATGATGTACCTGTTATTCCCTTATCAGTGGAAAAGATGACACTAGATGATGTAAATAACGTATCGAAAGAAGCATTATATGAATTTAGGATTAAAGAGTTAGACATTAAGGTACCAAGTTGGATAGGGGTATTAAAGAGTGACCATAGTGTTAAGCAAGAGTTTGATAATGTGATTCAAAATCTCACAAATGATTATCAAAAACTCCGCGAAGTTAACAAGATTGTTGATGTCTTACGTAGTAATGAATATATAGACAGCGTTGAACTTACCAACATTGATGCTGGTAAGGGTTATGCGGAGATTACCGTTACCTGTAAAGATGAATTATATAATGAAATTCTCGAATCAATCATCGGTCATAAGATTGAAGACCGTGGCGAGTTTATCGCTTTACTCCAAGATTATCGCGAAGCGAAGTTAGAATACGATAGCATTCAAAGTGCACTACAAATGTGCCGTCAAACAGGATATGGTATTGCGACACCAAGAACGATTGATATGAAGTTAAATAAACCCGAAATCACCAAACAAGGCGGTCGGTACGGTGTTAAGTTAGAAGCAGTAGCCCCAAGTATCCATATGATTAAAGTAGAAGTTAATAGCGTCTTTGAACCCATTATAGGTAGTGAAGAACAATGTAAAGATTTAATCAATTATTTAATGAACGATTATGAAAAGAATCCAAGTTCAGTTTGGAAGAAAGAAATCTTTGGACGCTCCTTAGAATCGCTGGTCATCGATGGTATTAATGCGAAACTCTTCATCTTACCAGAACATGCACGTCAAAAATTCCGGGAAACTTTGGAAAAAGTTATCAACAAAGGAACCGGTGGATTAATCGCCATTATTTTATAGCCAGAATTTAAAAAACTTAAGTATATTATTAAAAAAAATGTAAAAAAATATAGTTAAGATATTGCTCGATGGAAAAAATTATGTTATATTAATTGAGTCACAGAGATAAAGGAGGAATAGTTATGAATAAATCACAATTAATTACTTTAGTGGCAGAAAAAACCGCAATGAAAAAGAAAGACGTCGAATTAGTAATCGACACCATGATTAATACTATTTATGACACTTTAAAAGCACGTGACAAAGTCACAATTTCTGGCTTTGGTACATTTGAAACTAAACATCGTCAAGAAAGAAATGGCGTTAATCCAAAGACTGGCGAAAAGATTATCGTTACTGAAGCTATTTTACCAATTTTCAAAGCTGGTAAAACCTTTAAAGAAATCGTTAAATAATAATTGATTGGTATTATGTGTTTAACCTACTACATTTGTAGTAGGTTTTTTCATTTACGAGGAAATCACTATAAAATCAAGCAATAAAGTGGTAAAATATAAGAAAGAATGACAGGAAGTGGTAAAAATGCGTTATGTTTCAAGTGGACACTCCCATGGTAATCAAATAACGGTAGTCTTAGAAGGTGTGCCTAGTAATGTACCTATTGATATAGCGAAAATCAATGAGGCTTTGAAACTACGTAGAAGTGGTTATGGTCGGGGTAGTAGGATGAACATAGAAACTGACCAAGTGGAAATAACTGGGGGCATACTTTATGGGAAAACGACAGGAGCACCAATTACCATCATCATAAAGAATAATGATTATATCAACCATGAAAGTTACATGGACCCCTTTAATTTTTCTAAACAAGATAAGATAACTGTTCCCCGTCCTGGTCATGCTGATTTAGTGGGGATGATTAAATATCAATTCGATGATACCAGACCAGTATTTGAAAGAGCGAGTGCGCGAGAAACAGTATCCCGGGTTGTAGTAGGTAGTATTGCTGAGCAAGTTTTGGCATTTCTCGATATTAGTTCTAGAAGTTTTGTTACACAGATCGGAAATGTAAAGTTAGATGATTATGAACTTGACTGGGATTACCTAGACGAATCACCTGTTTTCATGCCAAGTAGAGATGCGACTAAACGAGCCTGTGAACTTATCGATTATGCTAAAACTAATCAAGATACTTTAGGTGGTGTATGTCAAGTTGAAGTTATGAATGTACCACTAGGCTTAGGCAGTTTTGTAAGCCATGAGACGAAATTAGATGCGAAAATTGCCCAAAGTCTAATTAGTATTCAGGCTTGTAAAGGTGTCGAGTTTGGTGATGGGTTTAAATTAGCTGATAACTTTGGAAGTGTAAGTCATGATGAGATTTATTACGATCAAGGTTTTAAACGGAAAACCAATCATGCTGGTGGTTTCGAAGGCGGTATGACTACAGGCGAACCTATTATCGTGCGGGCAGTTTTCAAACCAATTCCCACGCTTATGAAACCACTGATGAGTGTTGATATAAAAACCAAGGAAAGTGTACCAAGTCATATTGAGCGTAGTGATGTTTGTATCGTTCCTAGTGCAAGTGTGATTTGTAAGTATACTGTGTTATTTGAAATTTTAAATGCATTAGTAACGCAATTTACTGCCGATACATTAGATCAACTAATCAAAGCTGTTAAAGAATATCGGGATTATGTGGCGAGGTTCTAGAGATGAAAACGATTAGGATTAATACCACAGATTATCAATATGATGTTCTTGTTGGTGATGTGTTGTTAGAACTTAAAAAGTATATTGGTAATCATCATGAAATATTAGTGATTACTGATGAAAATGTTTATAACTATCATTTTCCGAAATTAACTGATGTAATACCACTTCAACATGTGTTTATCCTTAGTAAAACTCCTGAACAAGATAAAAGTATCTCAATGTTTGAAAAATGTGTTAATTATGCCATAAGTAACTTTTTAGATCGTAATCTACTAGTAATTGCGTTTGGTGGGGGAGCAGTTGGCGATTTTGCGGCCTTTTTCGCATCAACCTATAAACGCGGTGTGCGTTTTATCAATTTGCCAACGACTCTTCTTGCCCATGATAGCGCCATTGGTGGAAAAACAGCTTTAAATGTTGGAAATATCAAAAATGTCGTTGGTACTTTTTATCAACCTGAAGTAGTCATTTATCATACACCTTTCTTAGAAACCCTATCACTTGTAGAAGTTAAGAATGGATTTGGTGAAATACTTAAACATGATCTATTATCAATTGGTAGTTTGTTTTTCAAATTATTGGATAGTGAACTTAAGTTAAATAAGTTATTAGATGATAAAGAACTATTAGAAGAGTTTATCTATCAAGCTATATTAGTTAAAAAACATTATATTGAAAGTGATCCCTATGAGACAAAGGGTATAAGAGAATATTTAAATTTTGGTCATACTTTAGGTCATGCTTTAGAACTCCTTTATCAACTTAAACATGGAATTGCGGTAAGTATAGGAATGGGTTTTGATTTATTCCTTGCGGATAGTCCATACACCTCAACTTACTTCAATTTAATTAAAAGATTAGAAATACTTACTGCTAATAATGATTTTTCCGTTGATTTAATCAGTGAAATCTTGAAAAATGATAAAAAAAATCGTAATGGTCTTATTACGTTTATTGGTTTACAAGACTTTGGGAAACCTTACAGGTTGGAATTAGCGATTGAGGAGTTTAAGCATAATTTTCGTGAGTTTATGAGGTTATACTTATGAGACTTCAAGGGACTATCAATTTACCTCCTGATAAATCCATCACCCATCGCGCATTCTTTATCGCATCGATTGCGCAAGGTAGAACGAGAATTATTAATCCGTTATTTGCAGAAGATACCTTAACAACGCTCAAGATATTAGCACAATTGGGTGTGAATGTTAAGAAAACTAAGGAAGAAATAGAAATAAATGGAAAAGGGATCTCTAATTTAAGAGAAGCACAAAAGGCATTAGATTGTGGTAATTCTGGTACTACAGCACGACTCCTAATGGGTTTATTAACAGGTTTACCTTATGAGTATACTCTCATAGGTGATGCATCTTTAAGTAAACGACCAATGAAACGAGTGGTATCACCATTAAGTTTATTAAATAGCAAAATCATTTTAACTAATGATGATTATTTACCAGCGAAAATATTACCTACTACTGTAAAAAGTAATACCGTTAGTCTACCTACAAGTAGCGCTCAGGTAAAATCCGCAATCATGCTGGCAGCTTTAAAATGTACTGAGGAAACCGTTCTTTATTTACCAGGAGCATCGCGTAATCATACGGAGTTAATGTTATCGTATTATGGGGCGGATATAAGCTTTTCAGACCAAGTAATTAAGATCTCTGGTAAAAATGAGTTACAAGGTAGAGAGATAACTATTCCTGGTGATATTTCTTCTGCTGCCTTCTTTATTGTGGCTTCTTTAATCGTGCCTGATAGTGAGATTATTTTAAGTAATTGCGGTTTAAATCCTACTCGTACGGGTATTTTAACTGTATTAAATCAAATCGGAGCTTATTATGAAATCTTAAATCAACGAATAGTAAATAATGAACTTGTAGGTGATGTATTAATTAGATTTACTAAAACGTTACAACCATTTATAATAGGTGGAGACTTAATACCTCTACTCATTGATGAAATCCCCATTTTAGCCCTGTTAGCCACCCAAATTCCTGGGACTTCTATTATTAAGGATGCGAAAGATGCACGAGTCAAAGAGAGTGACAGATTAAGAAATACTTATCTTAATTTAAGAAAGTTAGGTTGTCAGATTGAAGAACTACCTGATGGTTTTGTGATTACTGGCAAAACAGAACTCCAAAGTAATGTTGTTGATAGTTTTAATGATCATCGCTTAAGTATGATGCTTAAAGTGGCTAAGTTATTGAATCACAATATTGAGATTCTGAATGATGAATGTGATAAGATTAGTTATCCTAATTTTGAAAAAGACTTGTCAAAACTTGTTAAATGATGTTATGAAAAGACAAATCCTATCATAAATTATGATAGGGAGGTCTTGTTATGGGTGGAGCTTTGGTGGTTTTACTTTTACTTTTTACTCCCATTATCGTTGTGACTAGTTTCATTTATTTAAGTAAAAGACAATATGAACGAGCCCATTTAAGACGGAAAGTAAAATATACGTTTAAGAGGCGGATGCGATGAGACTAGCGATTAATGGGATTTCAGGGAAAATGGGGTCATATCTCTATAATTATTTAAAAGAAAGAAACGATTGGCAGGTTGTTTGTGGATTATCTAGACAAAATTTAGATTTACCCATTCCAATATATAAAGATATTAAGAGTTGTCTTGAAAACGAACAGTTTGATACACTAATTGATTTTACGCATTATCCAAGTTGCTTAGAGGTAGTTAAACAAGCGATTATCCATAATATCAATGTCGTAAGTGGTACGACAGGTTATAAAAAGTATGATGAGAAATTAATTAAGTATTTAGCTACCAAACATAATGTAGGGGTAGTTATATCACCTAATTTCTCATTGTTAAGTCAAGATATTGCGGATTTAATTTATCAAATTAAAAAACTCTTTCCTTATTGTGAAATCATTGAAACCCATGGCATTCATAAAAAGGATAAGCCAAGCGGTACTGCTAAGTATTTTGCGAATCTCATGAATTTAGATTATGCCTACATACATTCAGTCAGATTACCCGGTATAATTGCGGACCATACGCTTACTTTTGCGGATGAGTATCAGTCGCTTACAATTACGCATCGTATCAATAATCGTCAAGCGTTTATTGCGGGAATCGAAAAAGCGATTATTGATGTAACAAATTTAAAAAAGGTAGAAATATTAATATAGAAACAAGGTGATACGATGAATCTTTTAGAAGGCGCAAAATACATCATCAAAAAACTGAAAGACAATGGCTATGAAGCTTATATAGTAGGTGGATATGTACGGGATTATCTATTAGGTATTAAGAGCACCGATATTGATATTGCAACCAACGCCCATCCCGATGTGGTAGCTTCTTTATTTCCGAAAACAATCTTAACTGGCATTAAACATGGTACGGTAACAGTTGTTTTCGATAAGAAACAATATGAAGTTACTACTTTCCGGGCTGATGGTGATTATTTAGATAAAAGAAGACCGGATCAAGTTACTTATGTTAGTGATTTAATGACGGATGTTTTGCGCCGTGATTTTACCATGAATGCCCTCGCATTAACCATTGATGAACAAATCATCGATTATGTTGGTGGTATTAACGATATCAGAAAGAAAATAATCCGTACCGTTGGTAATCCTTATGAACGGTTTAATGAAGATGCTTTGCGAATGCTTAGGGTTTTTCGATTTGTCAGTCAGTTAGGTTTTGCGGTTGAGGAAGAGACATTAAAAGCGCTAAAAACGCACCGCGCGTTAATAAAATATATATCCAAAGAACGCATAATCATGGAAATTACGAAATTGGTGTTAGGTAAGTACTTCCATGATGCGATTATATTAATGGTAGAAACGAAGTTTTATGAATCTATTGATTTTTTAAGTCAGGGTTTAGATTTAATATTAAGTACGAAATATCAACCTAATGATTTAACGGACTTCTTAACGTTTTTATCAGTAATAGGTAATTATGAAACAATTATGAATTTACCTATCGCTAATGTCATAAAAAAAGCCATTACAGATGTTTATCAGATGTATAGTTTAGAAATCAATGAATTTTCGAATCCTTTGCTTTTTAGACAGGGTTTAAGCGCGTGCTTACTTACGAATAAGTTAAACCATTATTTACGGAATTTACCTGATAAACAAGAAGAACTAAAGAAACAATATGAGCAACTCCCAATCAAACGGATTTGCGATTTAGCGTATAAAGGTAGTGATTTGATTATACGCTATCCCGAACGTAAAGGTCCCTGGATTGGCGATATGCTTGATGAAATCTGTTTAAAAATACTTCTTGGCGAGTTGAAAAATGATTATCATGAAATTGAAAGATATGTGGAAGAGAAGGTTAAATTAACCTAATCCTTCTCTTTTTTTTTACTTGTTCACGATTGTACAAATTGTGCTAATTTTGTCGATAATCAGTTGAAGATGTGCTATAATTATCTTGATTATTTAAGGGAGTTGGAGTGTATGAATAACTCTTTAATGTTAAAAATGATTAAAGATAACTTAATAAACGTGAAAGATTATTTAATAAACAACTATAAACGTATGGGCCTAAACGAACAAGAAGCGATGATGCTCATTCACATCTACAACATTAGTCAATTAGGGGAAGACTTTCTATCTATTTATCAGTTACAAGACAAAATGGCCCTCGAATTTGTAGAATGTTCGAATCTTGTGTATCAGTTAGTTCAGAAGAATCTCTTGGCTTTTGAAATGGAGATTGATGAAAAAGGTAAACAAAAAGAAAAGTTTACCCTTGAGCCTTTATTTAATGAGATTATCAAAGATATCTTAACCGAAAACATTAATATTATTACGAAGGAACAAGATCATATGATTAGTTCAATAATCGCTTTTCTTGAACAAGAATTTGGCCGTACTCTCTCACCTTTCGAAATTGAGATGTTGAGAACATGGTTTGAACAAGATAATTATGATGTTGAGATTATTAAGTTAGCGATCAAAGAAGCTCTTCTCGCTGGAGCTTATAATTTAAAATACATTGATCGCATCCTAATAAACTGGAAACAACGGAATTTAAAAACGAAAGAAGAAGTCGCAGAATACTTAAATTCCATCAAACGTTATGAAAAAAGTAAAGATATTAAACAAGAGGAACGAAATCTACCATGGACAAAGTAACTTTAATCATGAATGTCTTAGATGAAATGTTTCCTGATGCGAAATGTGAATTAAATCACTCCACTCCTTTTGAGTTATTAATTGCGGTTATTCTGTCAAGCCAAACAACGGATAAAAGCGTCAATCGAGTTACCGAAACCCTTTTTAAGAAGTTTAAAACACCTAAAGATTTTGCTGAAGCTTCTATCGAAGCGATTGAAGAAGAAATCAAAACTTTAGGATTGTATCATAATAAAGCGAAAAACATTAAAGAAACCGCGAAAACTATACTAGAGAAATATAATGGTAATGTACCTAATACCAGAGAAGAGTTGATGACACTTCCTGGTGTGGGAAGGAAAACCGCTAATGTGGTGTTATCCGTTGCTTATGGACAAGTTGCTTTCGCGGTGGATACGCATGTTGAAAGAGTAAGTAAGCGTTTAAAGATCGCAGAAGAAAGTGACTCAGTATTAGAAGTGGAAAAGAAGTTGAATAGTTTCTTTCCCGAAGCAAAATGGCCAAAGTTACATCACCAAATGATCTTTTTTGGGCGTTATCATTGTTTATCTCGCAATCCTAAATGTTCCGAGTGTAAGTTAACAAGTATTTGTCGGTATTATGAGACAAGTAAGCAAAATATCGAAAAATAATGTCAAAGGTAATACCCTTTGACTTTTTTAAAGGAGATAAGTGAAATGTTTACGACGAAAACAGAGTTTTTAGAATGGTTAGCTAATCATAGTAAGTTTTCCATGAAACTACATTTGACGAGAATTAAACGAGCTTGCGAATTATTAGGTAATCCACAACTTAGAATTAAGACTCTACACATTGCTGGTACAAATGGAAAGGGTTCCACTGTTAATTATCTCAATCATCTTTTAATGGCATCAGGATTTCGCGTTGGCATTTATATTTCACCTTATATCATCTGTTTCAATGAGCGAATTCAAATAAATAATGAATATATTAGCGATGCTGATCTCGTATTATATGCCAATAAGATTTATCCAATCGTTAATCAAGTAGAACAAGAGTTAATCGATGAAATGACGGAGTTTGAAATTATCACTTTACTATCCTATCTTTATTTTTATGAAAAAAAGGTTGATTATGTTGTCTATGAAGTTGGTTTAGGTGGAAGATACGATGCAACAAACTTAATTCTACCTATTGTGGGAGGAATAACTAACATCTCCTATGATCATATGAATGTTTTAGGAGATACGTTAGAGAAGATTGGTTATGAAAAAATCGGTATAGCTAAACCCCATGTCCCTATTTTCACTACTGAGACCAATCCTAGTGTGTTAAAAGTATTTCAAGATTATTGTGATGAAGTTGATAGTAACTTAATCATTTGTGATCATAAGGAAATAACAAATCCTGAATATAGTGATGAAGGGATGCGTTTTACATATCAGAATTTACGACTAAGCATTCCGATGTTAGGGTATCATCAACTGAAGAATGTTTTACTAGCCTTAAAGATGTATGAGTACACGATGAATTATGACAAGATTCCCATTAAGAATGAATATATTTATAATGGCTTGAAGAACACTAAGTGGCTTGGGCGTTTAGAAGTTATCAGTAAAAAACCCTTTATCATTATCGATGGTTCTCATAATATCGATGGGGTAAAGACATTAGTAGAAACGATGCATCATTTTCTAGCGGAAGGTTACTGCATAAAAACTGTCTTTGCGGCTTTAAAGGATAAAGATACTAAACCCATGTTAGAATTATTACAGTCAATTAGTTCAGAACTTATCTTAACTAGTTTCAACTTTTATCGGGCTAATACTGCCAAAAACCTCTTCGAACAAACAAATAAGGTAAATGTTAGTTATGATGAAGATTATGAACATGTCCTAAAATCAATAATCCCCACGATAAAAGACGATGAGTTGCTTTTGGTGACAGGTTCTTTATATTTTATTTCTAATGTGATTAGCTTTCTTAAATCCATCGACATTGCTTGATAACTTTTTATGAGGGATTATGGTAAATATTATTTTGAGGTGAGGGGGATGAGACGGTTTTTTACACCAGAGGTTAAGTTATTACTTCAAGTTGGGTTAGCGTTATTTTTGGGGATTATTTTTGGAAATTTTCTTGGTCGAAGTATGTTAACTAATGATGCTATTTACGCGAATGCGGTCAATTATCACGATGATGTTAATTTACTTCAAGCAGCCCATTATTATGATGAAGCACAAGCTAATGCTTTTTTAAACAAGTTAAATCAACTTGGTTTACAGGGGCTTGTGGTAAGAGAATATAGTAGTTTCTTTGTTTACTTAGGTGTAAGTACTAATC
>JAAZCR010000001.1 GCA_012513195.1 Bacilli bacterium
GAATTAGATTGGCAATTTATGTTTAATGCGCTAAAAGAAACATTATACATGACCTTGATGACGACTATTATCACCTTTTTCTTAGGTTTAGGATTAGGATTATTATTATACTTTAGTTCAAAACGCGAAGAGCCAATCTTTAAATTGGTTAATGTGTTAATATCACAGACCATTAACATTTTGCGAGCCATACCCTTCATCATCTTAATTATTTTGCTTATTCCATTTACAAGAATAATCGTTGGGACAATCTTAGGTCCTAACGCAGCACTGCCTGCCTTAATCATTGGTTGTGTACCTTTTTATGCAAGGCTTGTAATGATAGGTTTAAATGAAGTCGATAAAGGGGTTATTGAAGCGAGTAAAGCATTTGGTGCCACCAATTTACAAATTATTACCCGCGTATTAATTCCTGAAGCCCTACCTGCAATTATCTCAGGGATAACTGTTACCTGTGTGCAACTAGTAGGTTACACAGCTTTAGCCGGGGCAATTGGTGCTGGTGGGTTAGGGCATCTTGCATATATGGAAGGGTTTCAACGTGGTCGCAATCAGGTTACTTTGGTAGCCACCTTACTCTTACTAGTTATTGTGTTTATGATTCAATTTATTGGTGATTACATCACAAAGAAAGATGACAAGAGGTGATAACATGAAAAAATATTTATTTTTTGTATTAATAATTGGATCAGTTTTGTTACTCGTAAGTTGTAACCGTAAGGTTCAAATTCCAGATGATGAAATTTGGGTGGCTGCTAGTTACACACCCCATGCTGAAATCTTAGAGTACGCCAAACCATTTTTAGAAGAAAAAGGATATACTTTGAAAATCTTTCGACTCCCTGATTATGTTACTCCTAATCAACGGTTAACAGATGGTGATGTTGATGCTAATTATTTTCAACATCTACCTTATCTAGAACATTATAATAAGCAATATGGAACAGATATCGTAAGTGTCGCTGGTATTCATTTAGAACCCATTGGTATATATTCTAAAACTTATACAAATTTAACTAACATTCATGGAGCTACTGTTTATATGAGCAACTCTCCAAGTGATGAACCACGTTTAATCCGCATCTTAGTCGATAAGAAATTAATCAAATTAAAAGAAGACGTTAAGATAGAAGATGTTCGGGTACGTAATATTGGAGATTATTTGGCTGAGAATCCCTATAATCTTAAGTTTAATAACGATATTGATCCAGGTCTCTTAGTTGAAATCTATAAACATGAACAAAACGCCCTAGTTTTAATTAACACTAACTTTGCACTTGATCAAGGTTTAAATCCCCTTGAAGATGCGTTAGCGCTCGAAAGTCCCATCGATAACCCTTATGTGAATATCATTGCGACAAGAAGCGAAATGGTTGATCATCCGAAAATCAAAACTTTAGTGGAAGTACTTACCTCAAATGAGGTTAAACAATTTATTAGAGATACATACAATGGTGCGGTGATACCAACGGAATAGGAAATATTTTTTACGTATTGGTGGATTTTGCTTTATTAATTTAAATAAATGTGTAAAATAGTAATAGATATAATGGAGGTGAAAAAGTGGAACGTCTACAGAAAGTTATAGCGAATAGTGGTTTTACCAGTCGACGCAAAGCTGAACAATTAATCCTTGAAGGCAAAGTAAAAGTAAATGGTATCATCGTTACCGAGTTAGGTTATAAAGTTAGCGATAAAGATGAAATAGAAGTTGATGGCGTACCTTTAAATAAAGAAGAAAAAGTTTACTATCTGATTAATAAACCTCGGGGTTGTATTTGCGCTGTAAGTGATGATAAGAATCGTCCTGTTGTGGTAGATTTCTTGCGCAAGCAGGGAATAAAAGAACGGGTCTATCCAGTCGGAAGACTTGATTATGATACAGCGCGTGTACTACTTCTTACTAATGATGGTGAGTTAACTAATCTTTTAACGCATCCGAAAAGCCAAATTGAAAAAACTTATCTTGTGCGTTGTGAAGGCATTGTCAGTAATGATGATTTGAGACGCTTAAGAACAGGTGTAGAAATTGATGGTTATGTAACGCAAAAAGCGAAAGTTAACTTACTAAGTGTCGATAGAAAAAATAAATCCTCACAAGTGAGGATTACGATAACAGAAGGAAAATACCATCAAGTTAAAAAAATGTTTGAAGCGATTGGGCATCCAGTCAAAAAGTTAAGACGGGAACGCTTTGCGTTTCTTGATGTTGAAGGACTGAAACCAGGAGAGTTTCGACCATTAAAGGTTCACGAAGTTAAACAATTATATGTTTTAGCTCGTTATGGTCAACCTGAGAAAATAAAAGGTTACAAAATTAGAAGGTATTAAAAATACTATAATCACAAACGCGACCTTCAAAGATTAAGGTAGCGTTTTTTATTTGTTCAAAGTCTTTAGGCCTAATTAGAGAAAAGTCTTTATTAAAGTTCCATACTTTACTTTTATAAAGGACTTCAGCGACAAATTGGCTACAGAAGTAATAATAGGGACGATTTAATTTAAGACCAATCATAGTGGTAAAGATACCGAGATAATTGTATTTGTACTTATGTTGCGCTTTAAGGAATTCATTGATGTAACTTCGCATAATTTCAAATTGATTGTCAGTAAGTATTACTTTATAGATTTTACATTTTGCCTTTTTAAATTTTTGAAATAAACCGCGGTTCTTTCCTTCAATGATAAAGCCACCTCGAAGGGGAGTGGTAATATGCTTGCGACCAAAACTGAAAAATTCATTAAGTTCAGGATCAAAGCCTAGTGAAACATGGCTGTAACGTGCGCGAGTATATATTTTTATTATTTTAGAGATAATGGTGCCAGAATGACTTAAGATAATGTAAACTTCTTTCATTGAAATCACCACGAAGTAAATTTTCATATATTTTACCGATAAATGTATATTTTGTCAATTATTATTTACACTCGTGATGATTGTAAAGATTAGATAGTGTAGATAAAGGTACTGTTAGTATTATTAGATATAAGGTTTGTCGAAGAGTATTAGTACATAGTGTGCTGACTATTTAGACAATAATAAAGGGAATTAGTACATTACTAATTCCCTCGTTATCTATTAACCAAAGATACCATTACCAAAGATTGACGCAAAGACTAAAGCGACAATCGTCATAAGTTTAATTAAGATATTTAGTGAAGGTCCAGCAGTATCTTTGAATGGATCGCCTACAGTATCACCAATGACACTTGCGGAATGTTCAAAGGTACCTTTTCCTTGTCCTTGTTCAATGGCCTTTTTCGCATTATCCCAAGCACCACCGGAGTTAGCCATGAAGATGGCTAACATAATACCACTTACAAGTGAACCAGCTAATAAACCACCGAGCGCATTTTTACCAAGGATTATACCTGTAAGGATAGGAGCAAGGATCGCAATGATGCTTGGTAAAACCATTTCTTTGATAGCTGCAGCCGTGGAGATTTCAATACATTTTGCATATTCAGGTTTTTCAGTACCTTCAAGAATACCTGGTTTTTCTTTGAATTGTCTTCTAACTTCCATAATCATGACGTTGGCGGCTTTACCGACAGATGACATTGCTAGCGCTGAGAAGAGGAATGGAAGCATGGCACCGATAAGCATGCCAACGACAACACTTGGATTCAAAATATCAATCATATTAATATCAGCGACTTGCGCATATGATGCGAATAAGGCTAAAGCAGTAAGCGCAGCGGAACTGATCGCAAAACCTTTACCAATCGCAGCGGTAGTATTTCCAACGGAATCAAGATGATCCGTTATTTCTCTTACTTCGTGGGGCAAATTAGACATTTGCGCAATTCCTCCAGCATTATCTGCTATTGGACCATAAGCATCAATTGCGATGGTATTACCTACAATAGAAAGCATACCAACCGATGCTAAGGCGATACCGTATAAATTAGCGAAATAATAAGCAAGAAGAGTACTTATCGCAATGATTAAAACAGGAAGGGCAGTAGATACCATTCCAACTGATATACCACAAATAATATTCGTGGCAGCTCCAGTTTTTGATTGGTCAGCGATTCGTTTAACATAATGATGGTCGCTTGATGTATATATTTCGGTAAAGATACCGATAAGGATTCCGGCGATTAATCCAGAAATAATAGCCACAAATGGTCTAATTGAATTGAAAATCACAAAACTTAATACTAAAGAAGCAATGACAGTAATACCTGCGGTTATGTATGTACCTAATTTTAAAGATTTATGTGGATTAATTTTTTGACCATTACCAATAAATAAACTACCGAAGATGGCGGCTAGAATGCCAATGCCACAAATTAAAAATGGAAATACAGCAAATGCGATGCGTGCTTCATCAATGGATGCAAAACCATCTAAAATTTTATATAAAGCATGTTTTGTGTCTGAAGTGGGCATTTTCATCGTCAAACTTAATGTTATCGATGCGATTATACTACCAACATAAGATTCAAAAAGGTCTGCGCCCATTCCCGCCACATCACCAACGTTATCACCGACATTATCAGCAATGACGGAAGGGTTACGGGGATCATCTTCGGGGATCCCAATTTCTACTTTACCAACTAAGTCAGCACCAACATCAGCTGCTTTCGTATAGATCCCACCCCCAACTCGGGCAAATAAGGCGATGGAACTAGCACCTAATCCAAATCCATTGATGACATCTTGAATACCTTCATTAGGATTGAATCCTGGCAGGTTAGATTCAATGAGGTATACTAAACTAAGACCTAATAAACCAAGACCAACGACGCAGAAGCCCATTACACTTCCACCACTAAAAGCAAGGGATAGGGCTTTACTCATTCCATGGTCTTTAGCAGCATTAGCAACAGCACTATTGGCGCTGGTGGCAGCACGCATGCCAATAAATCCTGCTAACGCTGATAAAAATGCACCGATTAAAAAGTTTAATGCTGTTAGCCAAGCATTTAAAGCGCTTACATTTTTGCCTAAAGGTAAAACGATGCCAATAACTAAAAAAACAACTAAAGTAAAAAAAGCGAGTATTGTATACTCTTTCTTAAGAAATGCCATTGCGCCTTCTTTAATGAATGATTGAATCTCCCTCATGCGTTCATTTCCTTTTGGTGCTTTCTTAACCTTATGGTAGAGAACTACTGCATACAATAGGCCGATTACACCAATAGCAACAGTGGCATATATTAGATTTGTCATTTAAAATATACCTCCTAATAAAAAGTTTACCGTTACTTCTTTTTTCATTATAACAATAATAGCGCTTTCAAGCAATTACTTCTTAAGCAATTCTTTGTGAAAAATTTCATTATAGTTATATAATTCATTATTCTTGGAAAAATGATAAAATATATTATAAAATGGTAGAAAATGTGCTATAATTCTAATGATACGTTTTCCAGAGGGTGATTAGCTTGAACGATAAGCAAGTTAGTATCAATAGAATAAGAATGCCCCATATGTTCAGAAAAAGCAATACAGATATTATTGACAATGATGTGTCTATTGATCTTCATCTTAAGAAGATTACTAGGAGTTTTCGTGTTAATTTGTCGGATCAAAACAATGGTGCTAATTCATATATAGATTGTATTAAAAATTATGAAAGATTAGTAAAAATGAATTCATTAGCTCCTCTTGAAACTAAACTCCTAGAATTACGACAAACATTGATAAAAGAAATACCACATGTAGAAGAGACAGTTGAGGAAGTAGAGAACATGGAAGTAGTGACAGAAACAGTTACTGAAGAAATTGTGGAAACTAATGAAGATATTAATATTGATGAGATTATTAAGACAACAGAACAAGAAATCTTTAGTGCCAAGGATCAACGGGCAGTTCTAATGAACTTAATAGAAGATATAAACATGAACTCAAAGAAGACGCAATATGATGATTCTAAATTTGAACAAAACATCCAAGAGATTATCAAAGAAACCCAGGAAGAAGATGAGCCTCAAATGGAATTAGCTGAATATGAGGTCGAAACTCATCCTGCCGAAGAGGTTATTGTTCAAAATAATCCACAAACTAGCGATACGAAACCAAGCAAACTAAAAAAATCATACAAATTATCACCAGTTATCGCAATTCTAATTATTATTGTATTAGGTGTTGTGGCAATTTATGTTAATCGTGACGCTATTCTCGAATTTTTGAGGAACTTGTAGGAGGAACTATGAAATACATAAGTGTCGCAATTGATGGACCAGCTGGAGCCGGTAAAAGTACCATCGCCAAAAAATTAGCGAAAAAACTAAATTATATATATGTCGATACAGGTGCGATGTATCGAGCTATTACTTATAAAGCTTTAAAACTTAATATAGATTTAAATAACGAAGAAGAATATACCTTTTTAGATGAGACAAAACTCGAACTAACCACTGATGATAAGGTTTATATAGATGGTGAAGATGTCACCCAAGAAATAAGATCACGGGAAGTATCAAATAATGTTTCAATTGTGTCATCATTAAAAATCGTGCGTGATAAATTAGTGGCCATGCAACGGAAAATTGCGGAAAATGCCAACGTCATCATGGATGGTCGCGACATTGGCACGAATGTTTTAAAGGACGCAACATTTAAATTTTTTATTACCGCATCAGTTGAAGAACGGGCAAGAAGAAGATATTTAGAAATCAAAGATAAAAATCAAGAGGTTAGTTTAGAAGAAATTAAAGCAGAAATAATGCAACGCGACTACCTTGATACTAATCGCACCTTAAATCCATTAGTGAAAGCACCTGATGCTTATGAAATCGATACATCTTTTCTTACTGTGGATGAGGTAGTGGATAAACTAATAGATATAATTTTAGGGAAGGTGTCTAGTATGAGCGAAAAAGATTTATATGAAATTCGAAATTTTCATGAAGGACAAGTAGTAAATGGTAAAGTTGTCCAAGTAACTGATAATGAAGTATTAGTTGATTTTAACTACATGACAGAAGGAAAGATTTATTTAAATCAATTAACATTAAATCCTGATGTTCAATCATGTAAAGAATTATATAAGGTGGGAGATCGGATTAAGGCGGTCATTAAGAAGATTGATGATGAAGTAGCTTTATTATCCCGTCTTGATCTTGAAAGAGAGGAAGCCTTACGTAAATTAGAACGGAATTATCAGTTTAAACATACCATTAATGGTAAAGTAACAGATATTAAGGATAAGGTGGTTATCGTTAATATCTACGGTATTGATTGTATCATGCCAAAAAATGAAGTTGATGTTGACGCTAATTTTGATGTTAATAGTCTCCTTAACCAAAATATTAAAGTACGCGTCATTAAATTTGAAAATAAAAGAGTTGTCGTTTCAAGGCGCGCAATTATCGCAGCGGAATTATTTAAAGAAAAACTTCGCAATTATAAACGGATTAAACTTGATGCGGTATATGAAGGTAAAGTAGTGCGCGTTGAACATTATGGATTACTAGTAGTAGCCAATAATTATCAAGGCTTAGTACCTTTAAAAGAAATCTCCCATTTACCTTTTAATGATATATCCGAGTTATATAAAATTGGCGATAAGGTAAATGTTAAAGTCATTGAAAAAGATGATGAAAAACTACAAGTGTTATTTTCAATTAAGGCCTTACTTCCTAAACCTTGGGAAGTTGTCGCTCAAAATATTAAGGAAGGCGATGTTATTGAAGGTACAATAGTAAGAATCACTGATTTTGGTGCCTTTGTAAACATCTATCCACAAGTAGACGGTTTGTTACATAAAAATGATTACTCATATAATCCCAATGTTAATATGTTTGACCATATTGAAGTTGGACAAAAGATTACAGTTAAAGTTATTAAGATTGATGCGAATAAAGAAAAACTATCATTATCTGTAAAAGCGTTAAAACCCAATCCTTGGATTACTAGTGGATTAAAACAAGGTAAAGTTGTAGACGTCACTGTTAAAGGCTTTGTCAATGGTGATGCTATTGTTGAATATGTTGAAGATGTGGAAGGAATTCTACCTAAAAATCAAGTTTCTAGTGAGAAACGTGTAACGAAAGCTGAAGATGTTCTAACAGTTGGACAAGTTATTACCGTAAAAGTAACGGAATTTGATCCTGAAGAACGAAAACTAGTTGTAAGTATCAGAAGAGTTAAAGAAGATGCCGAACGCGAAGAATTCTTGAAATATATGCGTGAACAAGAAAAAGTTAAGAATGATACTATAGGAGATTTGTTTGGGGATAAGTTAAAAGAACTTTTAGGTAACAAAAAAGAATAGGTGATTAGTATGTTACCAGTTGTAGCGATTGTTGGACGTCCCAATTGTGGGAAGTCCACTATTTTTAATCGGATAGTTGGCCAAAGGATCTCCATTGTGGAAGATACCCCTGGTGTGACACGTGACCGTATTTATGCGAAAGCAGAATGGTTAGGTCGCAGTTTTCACATCATTGATACGGGGGGTATTGAAGTAAGCGATGAACCATTAGTTGATCAAATTAAATATCAAGCGGAAATCGCGATTGATGAAGCGGATGTAGTTATCTTCGTTTGCGATGGGCGTGAAGGTGTAACACCTGATGATGAGTATGTGGCAGAACTTTTATATCGTGCACAAAAGAAAGTGGTCGTAGCGGTTAATAAAGTTGATGATGTGAAATTTAAAGAAAATGTATACGAGTTTTATCGTTTAGGTTTTGAAGATGTGGTGGGTATATCATCGCTCCATGGTATTGGTTTTGGTGATATGCTCGATAAAGTCATCGCTTTTTTACCGAAAAAAACTGATACCGAATATGCTGAAGATACAATTAAATTCTGTTTCATTGGTAGACCTAATGTAGGAAAATCATCACTCACTAATGCGATATTAGGAGAGGAAAGAGTAATCGTTAGTGATATCGCTGGCACAACACGAGATGCCATCGATTCTCCTTTTACTCGCGATGGTCAAAAATATGTAGTGATTGATACAGCGGGGCTACGAAAACGGGGTAAAATCTACGAGTCAACCGAAAAATATAGCGTTCTTCGCGCTATGAGTGCCATTGAACGAAGCGATATCTGTGTAGTTGTTATTGATGCTACCGAAGGAATTATCGAGTACGATAAGCGCATTGCTGGGTATGCGCATAATGCCTATAAAGGTGTCATCATCTGTGTTAATAAGTGGGATGCGATTAAAAAAGAAACAAAGACAATGAATGAGTGGATAAAAGATATTCGCAGTGAGTTTCAATTTCTTGATTATGCTCCAATTGTTTTCGTGAGTGCGAAAGAAAAGAAACGTATCCATACCTTGTTTGACGCCATCAAACAGGTATCAGTCAATTATGAACGTCGCATTGCCACAAATGTCTTAAATGATGTCATCTTAGATGCAGTAAGTCTTAACCCCGCACCAACCTATAATGGTGGTAAACTCAAAGTTTATTATGTAACACAAGTAGGAGTAAAACCGCCAACATTTGTGTTATTTGTGAATAATCCTGATTTTATGCATTTCTCTTACGAACGTTTCATTGATAATAAAATTCGCGAATACTTTGACTTTACAGGTACACCCATAAAGATCATCGCTAAAATACGCGAATAGGAGGATTTTCATGAGTGTTGTTACAATCATTGGGGCTGGTAGTTGGGGTAGTGGGCTAGCACTCTTATTATCTGATAATAATCATGAAGTAAGATTATATGATGTTGATAAAACCGTCATCGATGAAATAAATGAACATCACACAAATAAAAAATATTTACCTGAAGGTAAGTTGCCAGAAAAGGTTAAAGGCTTTAATAATCTCGAAGACGCATTAAGCAACACAGAAATTGTTGTTACAGTAGTTCCTACAAAGGTTATTCGCAATGCCCTTAAGGCAGTTAATCAAGCACTTAAACATCCTGTGATTTTCGTGAATGCGAGTAAAGGGATTGAACCACAAACCTTTAAACGGGTATCCGAAATTGCTTATGAAGAGATTGATAAGGATAAGATCATTGGATTTGTAGTGTTGACAGGTCCAAGTCATGCTGAAGAAGTAATCCAAAGGCAATTAACGACCGTTACATGTGCTAGCGATAATATCGAACTAGCAGAATACTGTCAAAAGATTTTTAATAATGATGAATACTTCCGCGTTTATACTCTCAATGACCTTATTGGAGCGGAATTAGGTGGCGCAATTAAAAACGTAATAGCGCTAGCAGCAGGTATTCTTACAGGGTTAGGATATGGTGATAATGCCAAAGCTGCCCTCATTACTAGGGGGCTTGCGGAAATGCGTAGACTCGCTGTTAAAGTTGGTGCTAAAGAAGAGACCTTATTTGGTTTAACTGGTCTAGGTGACTTAATCGTTACCGCCACTAGTTTACATAGCCGCAATTATCAAGCGGGTTTAAAGATTGGTAGTGGTAAGAATCTCCAGGAAACCCTTGCAAGCATTCCGATGGTTGTTGAAGGGGTAAGAAGTTGTGAAGCTTGTTACTATTATGCAAAGCAATTAGATGTTGATATGCCAATTACTTTTGCGGTTTATGATGTAATCTTTAATAAACGCGAACCACGTGATGTTATTAAGAAACTCATGCAAAGAGATTTAAAACATGAATAAAGCACATAACCTCCCGTAGTTTCATATACTTAATTAGAGACGAAAGGGAGGTTTTATTTTGTTCAAGAATATCTTTGATGAAATCAACAAGAAGTTCAATATCGACA
>JAAZCR010000015.1 GCA_012513195.1 Bacilli bacterium
CCTAAAAACCTGTTATTTACTTGTTGCCTACAAGCCTATTATATAATACGCAAATATAATATTCAATACAATTTTAGATTTGATAAAGTTGCGCTTGGTACATTTCATAGTATTTACCTTTAAGCGCCATTAATTGTTCATGATTACCCCGCTCAACAATCCGTCCTTTTTCTAAAACAATGATTTGATCAGCGTCTTTAATCGTTGATAACCGGTGGGCAATGATAAAAGTGGTACGGTTTTGTTTTACCACTCCTAAAGCTTTTTGGAGGAGTTGTTCAGTGTCAGTATCGATATTAGCAGTCGCTTCATCAAGAACGAGTACTGCAGGGTCGTATAGCAATGCTCTAGCAAAAGAGATTAGTTGCCTTTCTCCGATTGAAAAGTTTGACCCCATTTCTAATACTTTTTCATGAATGCCTTTAGTGAATTTATCGATAAAGTGTTCAGCACCAATTTTTCTTAACGCATCCTCAATCATTTCATCGGTAATCGATTCATCATTTAGACGAATGTTTGAAGCAATTGTACCCGTGAAAAGTACGGGATCTTGTAAAACGATACCTACATGTCGACGGAATGCTTGTTTTGAATAAGTGCGGATTTCCACATCATCAATGAATATTTCACCTTCATCATAATCGTAATATCTTAATAAAACATTCATGAGCGAACTTTTGCCACTACCTGTATGTCCAACAATCGCCACAGTTTCGCCTGGTTGCACTACTAAATTAATATCTTTTAAGACATAGTTATCTTTTTCATATGCAAAATTAAAGTTGCGAAACTCCACTTTACCTTTAAAGTGAGGTACTTCATCGTTATAGAGAGCAGTCTCTTCTTGGTCTAGTAAGTAAAAGACGCGGTCACAAGAAACGATTGATTGTTCAAAGGCTTCAAGATTACCAAATATTTGGTTTACTGGGTTAATTAATTTATTTATATATTCAATAAATGCATAAATAATCCCAACTTCAATAACAGTATGAATACCTAGAGAACTCCATCCGAAGTATAAGAGTATTACTGCATAGATAATTCTTTGAAGTGTTCTTACTAAGTTACCTGAAAAAGAGGCATTTAGTTTTAACATTTTCGTACGATAATCGCGATATCTCTTATTGTGATATTGAAACTCTTCGAAACTTAAATCTTCACGATTAAATGCTTGGATTACTTCCATGCTTTTAATTGCCTGATTTAAATAAGCATTTATTTCGGAATTTTCACTACGGATAACTTGATTAAATTTTTTAGCCCGTTTCCGATAAAATCTACCCCAAAGAATAAAGATAGGAATTAACAGAAGCGTAAAAGCAGCTAATGTCACATCAAGATAAAATAAACTAGCATATATTCCAATCAAATATATGATTGCGCTAGCGAATACTACTAGCGTACGGGAAAATAAATCAATAATCGTTTGTGTATCGTTTGTAATGCGTGCGACGATCTTTCCTGCTGGTGTTTTGTCAAAATACGAAATGGGTAATTTTTGGATTTTTTCAAATGCTTCATAACGGATATCATAAGTTATTTTATTACCTAGTTTGAAGAAATGATAACGATAAAGATATGTGATAATAATCGCAGCAATGTTTAAGCCAACATAAAGAGCGATTAGTTTGATAATTGGTTTTACCATTGGTTTATAAAAAGCAAGGAGCCCTTGATTATCAAGAATTATGTAATCATACTCATATTGAATATCGTTAGCATCGATCACTACTAGTTTACCGTCTTTAATCTCTTTTGTCCCATCAACAAAATGTTCATTAATAAAATAAAATTTGTTCTTAATTAAAAAGACACGTACTTCATTTTCTTCTTTAACGAATTTATGTTTTTCTTTAATATAACGAGCTTGCGCATAATAGTTCCCTGAGTATTCCACAGAGTTATCCACAGAGTTATCCACAATATACCATGGTTGTTCAATGCCAATTAAGTAATCGTCGATTAAACTCTTAAAGAAAAGGGGAAGAATTAGTTCAATGGCGATACTTGTTACGAGGGCGATGATAGAAATAACAACTAAACTTTTGTATTTCTTGGCATATTTAAAAAGACGCATTAATGTCATGCTTATTCACCCCCACGCTTTTCTAACATTTGTTGATGAATGTATTGCTTGCTATACCAACCATTTAGCGCCATCAATTGTTCATGATTACCTCGCTCAATGATTTCTCCATCAGCGAGCACAATAATCTCGTCAGCATGTTCAACCGCTGATAAACGATGTGCTACGATGACAGTAGTTTTATTTTTTCGAACTCTCTTAATATTGCGGAGAATTTCCTTTTCTGTGGTACCATCGACCGCCGATAAGGAATCATCTAGAATTAACACTTCTGGGTTAGTAATCATTGCGCGTGCTATCGCTAAACGTTGTTTTTGTCCACCTGATAAAGTTACACCTTGTTCGCCAACGATTGTATCTAATCCTTCATCTAAAAAGGAGATGTCTTTACGGAATGAAGCTAAATCGATCGCTTCCTCAATTTCTTCGTCAGTTGCATCCTTCTTGCCAAAAGCAATATTCTTCTTTACTGTGCCAGTAAACAGGATATGTTCTTGTGGTACGTATCCAAAAAATTTACGGACGTCTTTAGTGTTAATATCATTGATATTAACACCATTAATTAATACTTCGCCTTCTTTTAACCGATATTGCTTAAGCATTTGTCTGATAATAGTTGTTTTACCTGAACCAGTCTTACCAACAATACCTAATGTTTTACCACGTTCTAGTTTGAAGTTAATATTCTTAATCGCATAAAACTCACTGTTAGGATATTGAAAACTTACATTCCTAAATTCTAATGATTGTAATGTTTGTCCAACATCAACGGGATTCTCTGGTTCAATGATTTCAGATTTTTGCTTCATGATGTTATCAATGCGGTCATATGAAGCATTACCACGACTCATAATATTTACTAAATCACCTAAGGCAAACATAGGCCAACCAAGCATACCTAAATAAATTACAAATGATACTAGTTGTCCTGGTGTCAAATCCTGATGTAAAACTAGATAAGTCCCATAACTAAAAGCTATCGTGTTCGCTAAGGTAAAAACTAAGCGGAAGAAAGGATCAAATAAAGCATTAATGCGAACTAGTTTTAGATTTTTATTATAAGCATTTATACTACTTTCATCTAATCGCTTAATATCTTCATGTTCTTGTACATAAGCTCTGACAACACGTACACCAGTTACTGACTCAAGTACTTTATTGTTTAATTCACTGAAAGCATTTTGACTTTCGGAATAGGCTTTATGTATCTTATCTCCTAAAATCCTTACTCCTAAAACAATAAAAGGAATGGGGATAAGGCTTGCGAGGGTTAGTTTATAACTAATGGTATAAAACATCATGAATAATATCATCAATAAATATACTATGGAATCGACAAGGGTTAAAATTCCATAACCAGCTGTCATCGATACAGCATTGAGATCACTTGTGGCCCGAGCCATTAGGTCTCCTACAATGTTCTTCTCATAAAAAGTATTATCCATCTTTAATAAATGACGGAAATAACGCTTGCGGATGGTATATTCTAGTTTTATACCCGCTCCAAATAATAAATAGTTCCAAGCATAGGAGACGATATATCCAAATAGAGTTATCGCTACTAAGATGATAATTAACAACCATAATGATTGCTTTGTTAGTGATTTATTGACAATTTGGTCTATACCCTTTTCTAATAATTTAGGTGGTATAACACTTACCAAACTTGCGAAATTTAAAAATGTGATAGCGAATAGATATCTTACCCAGTTTTCTTTTAAATACCAACCAATTTTTTTGAACATGCTAAACACGATTATCACCCCAATTCATTCCGACAAGTACTATTATACTATACTACTTCATTTATACCAATAATAAAAAAGGGATTTATTTAATCCCTTTAACTTGTGACTTATTAATTATTAATGGACATTCCCCTTCATCACATAGGTATTTAGTTGCGATATAATCAAGACGAAAACTAAGAAGTAAAAAAACTAATGACAAACCTGATCCTTTGATAATATTTAACGGAATAAAAGAACTCGAAAAAGTAATAATTTCATCCTTAGTAAAAGGCGTGTTAGTTGCTAGTGAATATAAGGGGAATGATACATAAATGTTAAAATAAAACATAAACAGTGTTAGGAATACCGTACCGATAACACAAGGTATGATTCTTAAGAGAAGAGGGTTTTTTATTGATTTTCGTAATAAGACCATTGTGTAATAGAATGGTAATGAATAACTAATGGACGCTACAAAAG
>JAAZCR010000116.1 GCA_012513195.1 Bacilli bacterium
AATTAGTAATAAACATTGTTTATTAAGCATAAAATTGAATATCTTAGAAACGAGGGAGCTTATGTACTTAAAATTAGTTAAGTCTAATCAAGAATTTTGCGAAACATATAAGCATTTATTAGATGAATATGAACTAGAACTACAATTATTCTACATTAACGTAATTAATGATATAGAACTTCATACGCATCAGATTCGTAGTGGTGTATATGATGATGACGATAAACTAGCGTTATTAATGCCTATCCACATCGGTTGTTATTATTTGGCTTAAATAACAATATTGAAGCTACAAGGTTGTTAGTAGAATATGTTGAAAACAATAACATCACGATTTCAGGTATCTTAGGTAATAAGGAGGATACTGATTTATACATCAAGGCATCTAGCAAAACATTTAAATTAGATATGGCAATGGATATTATGGGTATTAGAGAATTTAGACTTTTACCTCGAAAAAGTCGATTAGTAATACCAACAACTGAGGATATTGATTCTATTGCTCAAGGTATTTGTAATTTTACGAACGAAACGTTAAATGATTCCATCACTTTAGATGAAGCTAAAGAAAAAGTAAATCTATATCTAAGTAATGGATATTTTTATCTTTATGAAAATGAAGAAAGAAAAAAGACTTCTTTTGCTCGCTTAAATAAAAGAAATGAAAATGGTTTAACCATTTCCGCTGTATATACATTTCCAGAATATCGTGGTAAAGGTTATGCCAAGAGCATGATTAACTTAATCTGTGAGTGGGCTTTACAACAAGTTAAACATGTTTCCTTATTTGTAGACAAGAAAAATCCAATCTTTAATAAGGTGTATTTAGATAATGGATTTAAATATATAACAGATATTTATAATTATATAATTAGTGATTGAAATTTTTAGTGAATTGAATTATTATTAGAATATAATTATTACTTTTAAAAAGGGGTGTAGTTATGTCAAATTATCTTGAAGAATATAAAGCACAACATAACATCAAAGGTGAAGTAGCACTATTTTTTATGCGTAAAGACACCACAATATTTAATAATGTGAAACAATGGGAAAAATGTTTTGCGATTTTTAATGGTAATTCTCTTACTCTTACTAGAGATGACACAAGTATTGATATCACTTTAGATGAAGTTAACGAAGTTTCCTTTCAACAATACGATGGCAATTTATGGCTTGTCATGAATACAAATAAAGGCCTTTTTTATGGCTGTATGAGATATGAATCATATAAGCACGAAGAAAGCCAAAAAGTTATAAACTATTTATTACCTAAGTGCCAAGATCCTACATTATACAACACTTTAATTAATTCATCTAATCGTTTTGCTTATTACTTTAACTTGAAATGTCATAACCTACAACTTAAAGATAAGTTTAGCAAAGTAAAAACAAGATTAGTTAAAATCTTCAAAAGGTAACCATAGGGTTACCTTTATTTTTCTATTGATAAAATTAAAACTTAGTGGTATATTATTTAATGGAAATGGGACCATGGCGCAGTTGGGAGCGCGCTTGAATCGCACTCAAGAGGTCGGGAGTTCGAATCTCCTTGGTTCCACCATTTGATAAGGTCTGATGTATCAGACCTTATTTTTTTAAAAAGATTATTTTATATATATTTACTAATTTTTAAATATCATGAGTTAAAAAGCACTAAAATCACCAGTACTGTTAGTGCTTGTTTTGAAGATGGTAAGATATGAAGATGGTTAGAAGTTAGTATTGATATTTATGATGATAAATTATGGGGGAGATCTTAGTTATGAGATATAAAAAATATATATTAGTTTCTTGGTTGATTATTATAAAGATATTGAACATATTGGTTTAAAAATATGGTCTAGCAACCTAGGCATGATAAAACTTAGTCATAGATTAGTATTAATACAGGAAGTTTGTATAAGGAAAGTTCGATTTTGGCAGAACCAATATTGAGTTTCTTAGTCATATGGAGTTTTGAAAGAATGGTAAAAAGTAAATTATGAAATATATGAATAATCTAAAAACTAAGTGGGTCTTTTTGATTCTAGATACAATCTAAGACAAAATATTTCATAATATTTTATAGAAAAAAATATAATATGCGTTATCATTTAATTATGAATAAAAAAAGGTTGTGATGCGGTAATGTATGAGTTAGAAATATTACTACTTGTCTTTTGGGGGAGTCTTACAGTAGTTTTTATTTATAATTGGTATCGCTATTTATTTAGGTTATTTAAACCCAAAAGAAAAACTATTAATAATCTTGTTTTAGGGCTACTACCTATATTAATACTCACAATTAACTTGATAACTTTAAAAAACCTTGCCTCATTTGATGTAGTAAATGATGGTTTTTATATTACTTTTTATGTTTTTATGGGATTTGCGTGGATATATCTATTTAATAAATTAATATTTTACTTTTATGATATATCATGGATAGATGATATTATTACTAATGGTAATTATGCCGCTCTATCTGCGTATGTTGGGGCCATACTAGGTTTAACTCTCATATATGCTGGTGCTAATATAGGTGATGGTCCAGGCTTTTGGTGCGTAATAGTTGCTGGAGGGATTGGGGTCTTACTGTGGTTTGTTTTAGCATTATTAATTAATAAATGTACAGGTATTCTTGAAAGGATTACTATTTCGCGAGATTTAGGTAGCGGGATTAGATTTGGAGGGTACTTACTTTCAACAGGAGTTTTCTTAGCCCGCGGTTCAGGGGGAGATTGGTTTAATTTCTGGCAAACGATCATTGATTTTACTGATATTTGGATAATTGTTCCATTTTGCTTAATATATTTAGGAATTGAATTATATTATAAAAAACAATTTGAAAATGAAAACATTCCTACTGATATTACTTCCTCATGCTTATGGGCAACTTTGCTAATTATCTTAGCTATTTCTGCAGTATTATATGTTGTACCACCATTTAAAGAAAACCCTATATATTTTCTAAGTTAGGTGACAAAAATGATCAAACTAGTAAGAATTCCTGAGGAAGTATATACCGATTATCGTTACGAAGTGATATTTAATGCTTATAAATGGGATCCACAAGTTGGCGATTCAAATACCGTATCAGAATATGTGGCAGTTATAGATGAAGAGACCGCGAAAAATCTTGAGACTTGGGCTGAAAGATTAGCGGAAGAAACAGTACTTATTGAAGAAACTTTACTACAGCATCCAGAACTAGTAAAAGAATTAGGTATTCCCCGAGTTATACGTAAAACTTTAAAAGGTATTAAGAATTATGAACAAGCTCAGCATATTCGGCTTATGCGGTTTGACTTTCATCCTACTGAAAAAGGGTGGAACATTTCGGAAGTAAATAGCGATGTTCCTGGCGGATTTGCAGAAGCTTCTGTATTACCACAGATAGCCAATAAATATCTTAAAAATTATGACACAGGAACTAACCTAGCGGAAGTACTCTTTCAGGCATTTAAAGATAAGGTTAAAGATAAGGGAACCATTGCCTTAGTCCATGCCACTAGTTATTCTGATGATCGTCAAGTTATGCAGTTTATTGGTGATTACTTTGATGCTCAGGGCTATCATTCACTTTATGCCGCGCCTGACCACCTTAAGTGGCAGAATGGTTATCCTACTTGTGTAATTGGTGATAAAGAGTTTAAAGTAGATGGAATTTTACGTTTTTTCCCACTTGAATGGTTATGTAACTTACCAAGAAAATATAAGTGGCAAAACTATTATAATCCCAGCATTCCTTCCTGTAATCATCCCATTGCCGTTCTAACCCAAACTAAACGGTTTCCCTTAGTTTGGGACAAGCTAGGTATCGAAATACCTTATTGGAAGAAGTTTTTACCAAATACGATCGACCCACGTCGAGTAGAAATGGAAACAGGAGAATTTATATACAAACCAACTTTAGGACGGGTAGGAGAATATATTACGATTAAATCTGTTGTAGCTGATGATGAGTTAAAGAAAATTAAGAAGGCAGTAAAAAAAGAACCAAAGAACTGGGTCGCACAAGAAATGTTTCATAGTAGAAAAATTGAAACGACCGATGGCAATAGTTTTCATTTATGTATAGGGGTCTTTAC
>JAAZCR010000117.1 GCA_012513195.1 Bacilli bacterium
ATCAATATCATCTAGTGCGGAAAAAGAGATGGCTTTAATCAAAATGTTGATTAATACCGTCGTCGAAAACGCTGATATTCTCTTTATGATGCCAAGAGAAGTAATCTCAGCAATTCAAGGGAATACAACCGCGGAAAAGATTAGCGACATCATTGCGTTTAACTTACGAATGACCGAAAACAGCAAGCAAAAATATGTTGATATGCTTGATGTTAATGAACGCATGGAAAACCTATTAGTTGATATTGAAAAGACAAAACAAGCAGCCCAAATTGAAGAAAAGATTGCCCAAGAAGTTAAGAAAAACATCGAAGAAAATCAACGCGAATATATTCTAAGAGAAAAAATGAAGGTCATTCAAGATGAACTTGGTGAACGAGCAACAAAAGAAACGGAAATTCAAAAACTAAGAGAAGCGATTGAAAATGCAGGAATGCCCGAACAAACTAAGAATAAAGCTCTTGATGAACTTCGTCGCTATGAAACTATTCCTAATTACTCTAGTGAAGCGAATATCATTAGAACATATCTTGAATGGTTAATCGCTTTACCATGGAGTAAATCCAGCGAAGAAAACAATGATATTAAGAGGGCTGAAGAAATTCTCGAAGCTGAACATTATGGCCTTGAAAAGGTAAAAGAACGTATTATTGAATATCTCGCTGTGAAAGTTATGACAGGAAAGACACCACCAACGATTCTCTGTCTAGTTGGTCCACCAGGAGTTGGTAAGACTTCCTTAGCTCGGAGTGTCGCCCATGCTTTAAACCGCAAGTTTGTCAAAGTATCTCTTGGCGGTGTGAACGATGAAGCAGAAATCCGTGGTCATCGTAGAACATATATTGGCGCCATGCCTGGTCGAATCATCCAAGAAATGAAAGTCGCAGGAGTTAATAACCCTGTTTTCCTCTTAGATGAAATAGACAAGTTATCAAGCGATTATAAAGGTGACCCAGCAAGCGCCATGTTAGAAGTATTAGACCCTGAACAAAACAAGTACTTTAGCGATCACTTCATTGAAGACCCATTTGATTTATCAAAGGTGCTCTTTATTGCGACCGCTAACTACTTAGGCAATATTCCAGCACCTTTAAGGGACCGAATGGAAATTGTAGAGTTAAGTAGCTATACGGAAATTGAAAAATACCACATTGCGCGTAACCACTTAATTCCTAAACAACTCGCAATGCATGGTTTAAATAATAATCAAGTAGAAATTACTGATAATGCTATTTATAAGATTATTCGTTCCTATACCCGTGAAGCTGGTGTACGGAACTTAGAACGTTACATCGGATCATTATGTCGTAAAGCGACAAAAGAAATACTTACCCAAAAACATGAAAAAGTAGTGTTTACAGAAGATAATTTAAAAGACTACTTAGGTAAGGAATTATTCTTCCACACCAAGAGTGGCGACCAAAATGTCGTCGGTGTGGTAAACGGCTTAGCTTACACCCCTTATGGTGGCGATACCTTACCAGTCGAAGTAACATTCTTTAAAGGTTCGGGTAAGTTGATGCTTACAGGTCAATTAGGCGATGTCATGAAAGAAAGTGCCCAAGCTGCTTTCAGTTATGTTCGTGCTAATGCAGAAAAATACAACATTGATCCAAAAGTATTCCAAGAAAATGATATTCATATCCACGTTCCTGAAGGAGCCATTCCCAAAGATGGTCCAAGTGCGGGGATTACGATGGCAACAGCGATTCTTTCAGCACTTACAAACCGTAAGGTAGATCATTCCGTTGGTATGACTGGTGAAATAACCTTAAGAGGTCGAGTATTACCAATTGGAGGATTGAAAGAAAAAGCGATTGCTGCTCATCGTTCAGGCTTAAAGACGATAATTATTCCTAAAGAAAACGAACCAGATCTAGATGATGTACCAGAAGTAGTAAGAAAAGAAGTAAAATTCGTCCTTGTAAGTGACATCAGCGAAGTCTTTGATATCGCCCTTTTGTGATCAATATGATTATTAAAAAAGCAGAACTTGTTGTTATGGCAGTAAAAGAGGAGAATTATCCTACTAACGGTCTTCCTGAAATTATGTTTCTCGGAAGAAGTAATGTAGGGAAATCCTCTTTTATTAATGCCTTAGTGAATAGGAAGAATTTGGCTTATACTTCAAGTACACCTGGGAAAACTCGTACCTTAAACTTTTATAATGTGAATGACATGCTGTACTTCGTTGATGTTCCTGGTTACGGTTATGCACAAGTGTCAAAGAAAGAACGCGAGCGTTTTGGTAAGATGATTGAAAACTACCTATTAAATCGCAAGGAGTTAAAACTAGCGATGTTATTGGTGGATTTTCGTCATGAGCCAACGGAAGATGATGTATTAATGTATAATTACCTCAAGTACTACAACATTAACACCATTATAGTAGGAACCAAAGCTGATAAAGTCGGTATTACTAAACATCCTCGTCATCTGAAGATTATTCGCGAAAAACTAAACTTAACTGATAAAGATGTTATTATACCGTTTTCTTCTGTCACAAAGTATAATCTTGATAAAGTATGGGAAATTATATTAGAACAAATAAAACCTATTTAGAACAATCTAAATAGGTTTTTTTATTTTGGTTATTTTTAGATAAGTCAAATCGAAGAAAATATATGTGGATTAGACTTTTTATATTTAAATCTATATGATTATTCATATAAACAAACTAGGAAAAATAAGTAATTATTTGGTATATTTTGTCATCTATGATATAATAGTCTTTGAAGTGAGAGGTGCGTTTATGGATAATCGGAAACTAATTAATGAATTATTAGTAGAGTTGTTTAATCATATTCTTTTATTAGAAGAACGCAACTTAAAAGCGCGGGGATTAAAGAATTTGACTATTACTGAAGTCCACATAATCGAAGCAATAAAAAAGGTACCAGTACCATCAATGAGTGAAGTCGCTAATAAGCTGATGGTTACGGTTGGAACATTATCCACTTCGATTAACCGTTTAGTACAAAAAGGCTTTGTGAAGAGTGAACGAAGCGATAAAGACCGCCGTGTTGTGCTCTTATCCCTAACTGAAAAAGGGGAGGAAGCGTTTAGAATTCATGAATCCTTCCACGAAAAAATGGTTAATAAGATTCTAGAAAAATCTCATATTAATGAGGATGAATTATTAAGATCATCCCTGCAAAAGCTATTAGAGTTCTTTAATGAGTTAAAAATCTAATTTTATAAGTAATGGGAAAATAACTTACAAATAGCGAGCTTTAGTTTGGTCCAAACAGGATAGGTTTGGACCATTTCTTTTGTAAGTTGTTTACAATATGTTACTTGTTTTAAGAATACTTTCGTGAGATAATCAGTAAAATCTTTATCTATAACGAGCGTACCGATTTCTAAACTATATATGAAACTTCTGATATCTAGATTATGAGTGGAAATCAAAGCATGATTATCGATAATTACTACTTTAGAATGAAGAAAGGCTTGATTAGAGAATAGGTAAACCTCAATATCATTACTTACTAATATCGAGGCATAAGCTAACGTAGCTTGATAAACCAAGGGATGATCATTTTTGCTTGGTATCATCACTTTGATATCGATACCTTTATGCTTAAGATATAATAAGGCATTTAGAAAACGATCATTAAGGATTAAGTAAGGGGTTTGTAAGTATACTCTTTCGTTTGCTTGATAGAGTTCTTCTAACACTTTATTTTCGATTAAATCTATATCACTAATATCTACACCACTAGATATAACTTCGACGATTTTACTGCCTAGGAATTCTTGTTTGATTAAGTATTTATCAACTTCGACTTTTCTTTTTAAAGCATACATTAAATCCGCTAAGAAGCGTTTTTCAATTATTTCTACCGCATTTCCAGTGATTTTTAGTGCACTATCCACCCAGATACCTAGTTTCTGATTTTTACCTAAATATTTATCGCCAATATTAAACCCAGTTAAGTAAGCAATTTTGTTATCGATAACCATTACTTTGCGATGGTTGCGATAGTTAATACCAGTAAAGATTTTTAAGAAAGGAACGAGTTTTCCTCCATGTTTGCGGAATTCGTTAAGATATTTCTTTTTTATCTTAATAGAGCCTAACTGATCATATAAAATAATAACTTCCACTCCACGTTGTAAACATTTTGTTAGTTGATTAAAAAACTCTTTCCCAATTTCATCAGTATTTAAAGCAAAAAAACTGATATGAATGTAATTTTTCGCTTCGTTTAGTTCCATAAACATATCATCGAAGAATTTTTTACCATTTGTGAAAAACTGAAGGTCATTACGACTAGTTGTTTTGCTGTTACTTAAGGTAGGAAGGTTTTCAAGGTCAATCTTTCGTTTTTTAATGAGTTTTCTCTGGGTATAATCATCAAGTACATTTAAAATATAGAATAAAGGTGTTAAAACAGGTATAAGTAATGTTAGTAATACTAAATGATAATATAAACTACTATTAATGCGTTTATAAAGTAATAGTCTTAATCCAAAGAAGAAGTTAATGAGATATATAGTTAGGATAATAACCATAATTACCTCCAAAAAATAACGCACCTTAATTCACTATTAAGGTGCGTTATTTAACAAATAATATGTATAATTTAGGTTATTTACCTAATATTTGTTTTGCGATATTTAAATATACTAAGCCATTGTACTCATCTAAACCATAGATGGAATGATGACCATTTCTTGGTTGGGCAAGTTCTAGTTTACCTAAGAGCGGTACACCAAGTTGTTTTGCCACTTCTTCACCGCCACCTTGACCAAAGAGATATACTTCAGCACTTGTTTCAGGTGTTCTAAAGAAGGACATATTTTCAACTACACCAAGGATTTTGTGATTGAGTTGTTTCGCACCAAAACCAGCTTTGACAGCAATTTGACTAGCGGTTGGGTGCGGAATGGTGACGATAATCATTTCACATTGAGGAATGATGGATTGAATATCAAGGGCAACATCACCAGTTCCTGGTGGTAAGTCGATTAAAATGTACTCAATATCATCGTCCCACTTTACATCATAGAAGAAATGCTGCAACATCTTGTGTAACATGGGACCACGCCACATTAATGGTCGATTATTTTCAATGAAGAAGGCGGTACTAATAACTTGCACACCCCATTTTTCAAAGGGGATAATCTTTTCATCATCTGTACCTTTAGGTAGTTTAATCTCTAAATCCATTACACTAGGAATGGATGGTCCGTAGATATCAGCGTCGATTAATCCGACCTTCACGCCTAACTTCGCTAAAGTGACGGCTAAGTTAGCGGTTACGGTTGATTTCCCAACCCCACCTTTACCACTAGCAATACCGATATAACGAATTTTCTTTTCTTTATCCAATACAGTACCTTTTTCTTTTGGTGTAAGGTCTTCTAACTCAAGTTTTAAACCACTAAATTTTAAATCAATCTTGATTAATTTTGTTAAATGAACTTTAAATTGCTTTACCTCTGGGGCATCTTTATTTTCTAAGGCTAGAATTAGGACGACCCGATTATTTTCCGTATCGATACCTAAATGACGGATTCCTCCAGTTTCTTTGAAGGTTTTTCCGCTGGATGGGTCTCGCAGTACTTCAATCTTTTCCCGTAATTCCTGAATCGTTACCATAAAAACATCCTTTCTATTTACGTTCATTCTTTATTTTAACACTAATGAAAAGAAAAATAAACTAATATAACCTCACCTAGCGTATTATTGGAATCTTCCGTTCGTCTTGGTTATCTGTTAAATGATAGATTTGACTAACATGGAGATCAAGTTTTACTAAGTCATAATTTTGACGGGTAATATTGGTAATGATAGGGATGGTGCTTATTTTTTTCAGTTTTTGAATGATAGGTGTTTTTTCTTTTCTAAATCCTAATATTCTTATACATTTTGGACCATTATGAATATTGTAGGCTTCAACTTCTTCTTTGGTGATGGTATTTAAAATGTGCGTTAAAGAACGTTGAATTCTTCCTTTAGTGTAGCGTTTTGAAACGAGGGATGTTACGAGTTCAGCAAAAGTATTTGATGTCTTTACAGCCTTAATTATCGCTTTTTCGAGACCTTCAGTGATATCATGGATCTGATGAAGTTCGTATTGTTTAGCTAGAATTTGATACTTGAGATAAGGGTAGTATTGTTCCCAATAGTGAAGGGGCTGTGTACTAAGGGCTTCTAAAGTATAAGGTGGTACAACATTACTGATATTTTGGTTTTCTTTCACAAGTTTACGAATGGCGGTGGCACTCGCGAAATAGTTATGGGTGATTTCCGTATCATGATACATATTACCAAGTCTTGTGATAGTTTGATACTTAATATTTGGGTTAATTCTTTTAATTTGTCTAATATATTGTATACCTAAAATATCATTGGATTTAAACTCTAGATTAGTATTTATAAGGGCTTTAAGGGCAAGCTCAGCTGCTTTAGGGTAACTATATCCTTCGTCAAGATAAATCTTAATTTTATCATCAAAGGCAGGATTATTGATAACTTCAGCATTTTCTGTTAAAATTAAATAATCATTGGATTCGCTACCAAAGACAATTTCGCTTACGCCACACTGATTAAGTAGGTAAATTGCGCCATAACTAAATAAATCGGCACTTGCCACTGCATATAGATAAGGTAATTCGATGACGATATCACACCCAGCTTCTAAGGCTAGGGCAGTGCGCACATGTTTATCTAAGATGGCAACATCACCTCTTTCGGTGAAGTTACCACTCATTACCGCAATGAGGACATCACAATTAGTTAAACGTTTAGTTTCTTGTAAATGGTATAAATGACCATTATGAAAGGGATTATATTCAACAACAATACCTGCGATTTTCATAGCATCACCCAAAATATATGATGATTATATCTTATCATGAAAAAAGATTAAATTTAAGCATTTAAGTTTATAATAATAGTGATATTTTACGGATTTTTCCTTAATAACTTGAAAAAAAGTTGACATTTAAGCGTAAAAAATATATAATTTTACTGTTGCATCGAGGTGATAACCATGAAATATTATATTAATCAGTTGATTAAAGAAGGGACGGAGCCCTTTGAAATCAATGAAACGGTTGATTTCTCAGAAGTAGCACAAACCCATCGAGAAATTCGCCGGATATCACCTGTAAAAATCACAGGCACGGGTAAATTATCAGGAACCGAAGTGATTTTTGATTTACACATTTCTTGCGATGTGGTTTTGCCATGTGCATTAACGCTTGACGATGTGAACTACCATATGGAAATCGATACGATAGAATACTTCACATTTAAAGAAGATGCGAAAGAAGAAGATTATGATTTCGATATGAATATCGTCAAGGGACCAGTAATTGAACTAGCTCCAGTCATCTGGCAAAACATCGTTGTTAATATCCCCCTTCGTGTCGTTAGTGAACATGCTTACGAAAAGATAAAAAAAGAAGGAGCGGATTACAAGATTTTCACTGAGGAAGAATTTGAAAAAGAAAAGTCCATTGATCCGCGCTTTGCGATTCTTAAAGATTTATTAAATAAGTAGAGGAGGTGCTAAAATGGCTGTACCTTTTAGACGGACATCAAAAGCTGCGAAACGGAAGCGAAGAACTCATTTCAAGCTTGAAGTTCCAGGATTAGTAAAATGTCCAAACTGCGGTGAATACATTAAACCTCACCATGTATGTGGAGAATGTGGATATTATAAAGGAAAGGAAATTATTTCAGTAGAAGCTACTGAATAACAATTGGCGCATATTATTAGCGCCTTTTTTATTTTCTACTCGTTTTGTCGAATTTTGACTGCTTTTTTCGTTTTGTCGTTGTTGAAATTTTTTGTCGTATTACTTTATAATATGTAAGTGAGTTTTATAAGGTGGAATGATTAATTATGGAGAAAGAATTAATCTTTTATTTTGCTGTCCTTCCTTTCTTTATTACTGCTATAATCGTCATTGATTTACACATTGCCTATAAGGCGAGATTCGCTCCTAATGCTTTAAAACGTACGATTATTAGTTTTTCTGTCTTCATTTTAACTTTTATCTTATATTATTTTAAAGCATACCCAATAATGGGGTTTGAAATCTTGATTATCTACTTATGTTTAACACGGATGGAGTATAAGCATATTACCTTTATCTTCTTACTTGGTTTAATTATGGGTACTTGTTTTAAACATTATCTCTTTCCTTTATACATGATTCTCATCATGTTGAGTTATAACTTATATATCAATAAGCACAAAGAATATCGCATGCGGGTGTTTTTAATTAATATTTGTTCAATCGTACTGCTTAATCTTGAACTTTTTATCATGCAGATACCTCTTTTTGAAGTCCTTATCATAAATGGTACATGTATCTTCTTCTGGACCATTATAAGTGTTACTTTGGTGTACTTTCATGTTCGTAAAGGAAATTATGAAAAGTGTATTAGTAGGAAGTATTATGATCAAATTACTAAAATTCCTAACTATCATAGTTTAGTTCATGATACTGATATGCTTCTAAAAAAGAAAGGACAAATCGGGTTACTCTTAATCAATATCGATCGCTTAAAAGATATCAACAAATTATATGGGAATGACTTGGGTGATAAAGTTTTAATTGAAGTCGCTACAATAATTAACGAACTAGTTCAAGATTTTGGTAAGGTTTATCGTTTATCAGGAGATAGTTTTTGTGTAATTGCCACGAACGAGAATTATCAACGAGTCAAGACTATGAGTGAAAAAATTCGCTTAACAATTGAAATAAAAGAGTTGTTTTATGATAATAATAAAATTAAGCTTAATGTATCAATTGGTGGGTACTGTGGTAATGCTGAAAGTAATAAAATAGATGACTATTTAGAAATTGCCCAGGAAAGTCTCGTTGGTTCCAAGATGGCAGGACGTAATCGCATTGTGATAAATAATCGTATGGTAGTTTATTCCTAATTTTGCCAAATTATGGTATAATCTTTATACCAATGTCTTTAGGAGGTTTATATGGAACTCAACAAATATATCGACCATACGTTGCTTAAACCTGAGGCCACGGTTCAGGAAATAATCAAACTCTGTGAAGAAGCACGTAAATACGACTTTAAGAGTGTTTGTGTAAATCCAAGTCATGTTAGTTATGCAAAAGAATTATTGAAAGACACAGGAGTCTTAGTTTGTACCGTTATTGGCTTCCCATTAGGCGCAACGACTACTGCAGTAAAAGTATTTGAAACAAAAGATGCCATAAAAAATGGTGCTGATGAAATCGATATGGTTATCAATATTGGTCGGGCGAAAATTGGTGATTATGAGTATATTGAAGATGAAATTCGCCAAGTCGTAAAAGCAGCAGAAGGACGAACGGTTAAATTAATTATTGAAACTTGCTTATTAACCGATGAAGAAAAGGTTAAGTGTTGTTTAGCTGCTAAACGAGCAAACGCTCATTTTGTTAAGACCTCAACTGGTTTTTCAACAGGTGGGGCAACCATTAGTGATATTAAACTAATGCGTGAAACCGTTGGTCCTGATATGGGGATTAAGGCAAGCGGTGGTGTTCGTACAAAAGAAGACGCCTTAAAAATGATAGAAAATGGAGCCACACGGATTGGAACAAGTAGTGGCGTAAGAATTATGGAGGAGGAATATCATGGCGATACCAACACCGCATATTAGTGCGACGAGTAAGGATCTAATCGCGGAAACGATTTTACTTCCTGGCGACCCTCTACGGGCCAAATTTATTGCGGATAACTTCTTAGAAGATGTTATTCAATTCAATGCGGTTCGCAACATGTTAGGTTTTACTGGTACATATAAAGGAAAACGCATATCCGTAATGGGAACAGGAATGGGGATGCCTTCCATAGGCATTTATAGTTACGAGTTAATCAATTTCTACGGGGTTAAAAATTTAATTAGGGTAGGTTCTTGTGGTGCTTTACAACCATATCTAAAGTTATACGATATCATTATCGGCATGAGTGCATCAACAAACTCCAACTATTTGCATCAATATAATTTACCAGGTACCTTTGCCCCTACTGCAAGTTTTGAATTATTAGAAAAAGCTGTCAAAGTCGCAAGAGAATTAGGCGTAATATACCATGTAGGTAATATCCTCTCAAGCGACACATTCTATGATGATGATTCAGAAGCATGGAAGCGGTGGGCAAAGATGGGAGTTTTAGCAGTTGAAATGGAAGCAGCTGCTTTATATGCCAATGCGGCAAGAGCTGGTGCTAATGCCTTAACCATTCTAACTGTATCGGACTCCTTAGTCACCCATGAAGAAACAACTGCAGAAGAACGACAAACAGCTTTCACTAATATGATGAAGATAGCTTTAGAATTGTAGGTTGGTTATTTATACCAACCTTTCTTGTATATTAAAGTATTATAAAAAAATTAATAATACTAATAGAATTCTGATAAGAAGGTGAATAGATGAAACGTGTCGAGCAAAAAATAGCGGGATTAAATGTTACGCTTATTCAAACAACGAAATTTAAGACCATTGACTTTATCTTAAGTTTCCGCAGTAAACTTAGTCCAGCTAATGTGACCAAACGGGCTTTATTATCACAAGTTTTAAAAGCCGCAACGGTTAGTTACCCATCTAAGATGGAAATAAGTCGAAAACTTGAAAGTTTATATGGAGCTAGTTTAGGTGGCGCTGTTAATAAACAGGGTCTACTCCATATCATGTCTTTCCGGATGTCCATCATTAATGATAATTACTTGTTAGAAGATGTTAACTTACTAGAAGAAAGCTTTAAATTCTTCCATGAAATCATTTTTCAACCAAAATTAGAAAATGGTGAATTTTTATCTAAAGTTGTTAATGAAGAAAAACGTTTATTAAAGGATCAATTCCTCGCTATATATGACGATAAGATTCGTTATAGTTATAATAAATTAATTGATATCATGTGTGAAAATGAGTTATATCGCCTAAAACCGATTGGTCGCATGGAAGATTTAGATAGTATTACTTCTGAAAATCTATATGAAGAGTATCAAAGAATGTTAAGAGAAGATACTGTTGACTTCCTCATTATTGGTGATTTAACAGAAGAACGTGTATTTTCATTGATTAATAAATACTTCAAATTTGACGAAAGACCAGTGATTAACGAAGTCGTAGATACTGAAACCAAAGAAGTACGTGAAGTAAACCGTGTCGTTGAAGTAAAAGATGTTACCCAAGCGAAATTAAACATTGGTTTTCGCACCAATATTACTGGTCTAGATGCTGATTATTATCCACTCCTAGTGTTAAATGGTTTATTGGGAGTATACCCACATTCATTGTTATTCCGTAATGTTCGGGAAAAAGAAAGCTTATGTTACTATATTTCTAGTACCATCGATAAGGGTAAAGGTATCATGGTTATCTTCGCAGGAATTGATAAAAATGATTACCAAAAAGCCTATGAACTTATTCTCAAGCAATTAGAAATGCTTAAGAAAGGTGAGTTCAGTGAACAATATTTAGAAAACACTAAGAAAGCATATATCAATGATATTCGCCAAATTATAGATAACCCTATTGATTACTTATTAGCAGAATATTCTGGTTATCTATATGATGAACCATTTAGTGTTGAAAGTTTAAGTAATAAAGTAAATAATGTAACGAAAGAAGATATCATGCGCGTTGCTCAAAAGATTCAAGAAGATACTGTTTTTCTTTTAACTAGTGAAGAGGTGAAATAAATGGAAAAGTTAGTCTATGACACCTTGAAAGAAACTTTGTATTACGAAAAACTACCTAATGGGTTATCTGTTTATTTATTACCCAAGAAGGGTTTTAATAAATGCTACGCGACGTTTACCACAAAATACGGTTCAACTGATAATACTTTTATACCCATTGGTCAAAAAGATTACATAACTGTTCCTGATGGCATTGCCCACTTTCTCGAACATAAATTGTTTGAAAGTGAGGAAGGGGATGCATTTCTGAAATTCACGGAATATGCGGCCAATCCGAATGCTTATACGGGTTTTAATCGTACGAGTTATCTCTTCTCTTGTACTTCATATTTTGAAGAGAATTTAAATCTTCTGTTAGATTTCGTACAAGACCCCTATTTTACCGATCAAAACGTAGAAAAAGAAAAGAACATTATCGCACAAGAAATCAGTATGTATGATGATAATCCTGATTGGCGGCTCTATTTTCAAACTATTCAAAAGATGTATCATGAACATGGCGTGAATGTCGATATTGCAGGAACGAAAGAGTCGATTTATAAAATAACCAAGGAAATGTTATATGATTGTTACAACACCTTCTATCATCCCGCCAATATGTTACTTTTTGTGGTAGGCGATTTTGATATTGAAAAAACCATGGAATTAATTCGCGCTAATCAAGCTAAGAAGCAATTCCCTCAGTTCAGTGGAGTAGAACGAAAATATGTTTTTGAAACAAATGAAGTAAAAGAAAAAGAATCCGTCATTAAAATGGATATTATGACACCAAAAGTTGCAGTGGGTATCAAGAATCATGAGTCGAAGTTACAAGGAAAAGAACTCATGAACTTCGAAATCGCCTTAGAAATCATCTTTAATTACTTATTTAGTAAAAGTAGTTCTCACTACCAATACATGATTGATAATGAGTTAATTAATAATACTTTTGGCTATGAAATTACTTTAGAATACTCTTATGGTTTTGCGATGGTCTATACC
>JAAZCR010000118.1 GCA_012513195.1 Bacilli bacterium
GCTTCACCATCGACGATGATAGCATCTTTTCCACCCATTTCCGCAATTACTCGTTTCAACCAGATTTGTCCTGGTTGAACTTTACTTGCGCGTTCATAAATTTCAATACCTACGTCTTTTGAACCAGTGAAGGAAATGAATCTGGTCTTTGGATGTTCAACGATGAAGTTACCAATTTCACTACCTCTACCAGGGATGTAGTTAATTACCCCATCTGGTAGTCCTGCTTCTTTCATTAATTCCATAAATTTATAAGCGATAACTAAAGTGTTAGATGATGGTTTGAGAAGTACTGTATTACCACTTACCACTGCTGCACTAGTCATACCTGTAAGAATGGCTAGTGGGAAGTTCCAAGGGGTAATAATCGCACCTACACCTAGTGGAATATAACGATATTCATTTCTTTCTAAGTTCTTCCTACTTTGAACCTTATCATCAATTCTTTGTAGTTCTAAAATTTGTCTACCATAATATTCTAAGAAATCAATCGCTTCTGCTGTATCTGCATCAGCTTCAACCCATGGTTTACCTGCTTCTAAGGTCATGAGTGCACTATACTCATGTCTTTTCCTTCTTAAAATCGCTGCTGCTTTAAATAAAATATCAGCTCTTACGCTTGGACTAACTTTACTCCAAGTCTTAAAGGTTTCTAGTGCCACTTCCATTGCGGTTTCTGCTTCTTTGATACCTGCTTGGTGGATGTAACCAATAACTTCTTTATAATTTGCTGGGTTGTAAGAAGCTAAAACCTTACCTGTTTCAATCTTCTTACCACCAATAATTAATGGATAAGTTTGCCCTAAAGTACTACGCACTTTTTCTAAAGCTTGTTTGTACTTTTCTTGATTTTCCACCTTACTAAAATCCGTTAATGGTTCTGTTTGGTAAGGATAAATTGCCATTGTCATCTCCCTTTCTATACAACTGATTTTTCGATCACAATATCTCGTGCAGTTTTGAACCGATCAATATGTAAATCGGTTATATCAATAGTCAACGGTTCACCTAAGATAATTTCTGATAACAGTAAGCCAGTCATGGGCGCAAACATAAAACCATGCCCACTAAAACCACAGGCTACATAGAATCCTGGTAAATCCGTGGTACCTATGATTGGTTGTCTATCAGGACTCATATTATAACTACCTGCCCATTGTCTGATTACACGTAAATTACCAATGGGAGGAAGTAGCGTACAAACAGTTTTGGCCATTTCATCAAGGAATTGCCAACTTGATTCGATATTATGACTAGGTTTTTCAAATGGATTACTTCTTCCCATCAAGAAACTGCCATGTGGAACTTGTTGACAATAAATGTTCATGCCAAAACTCATGACCATTGGCCCTTGGATTTTTTCAACTGGCTCAGTTACTAAGATTTCATGGCGTTCGGCATACACTGGTATAGCAACATTTACCATATCACCAATTTCTTTCGCATAGCCACCCGCCGCATTAATCACATTGCTTGTATGGATTTCATGATTAGTTGTGATAACTTTTTCAATTTTATCATTCTTCACAACAATACTTTTAACTTCTTCTCTAAATAAAAAGGTTACACCTAAACGCTTGGCAGCTTGATAATAAGCATCGGTCATTGTAAAGGGATTCAAATGTCCATCAGTTGGACAGAAAGTCGCACTTAAAATAACATCGGTATTTAAGTGCGGTACGATTTCCTTTGCTTCTTCTTTCGTGATTTTTCTTGATGGTATCCCTAAACTGTTTTGTAAAATGACATTCTTCGCAAACTGCTTATCCTCTTCTTCATTTACCGCAACAATTAAATACCCTTCTTGTTTAAATTCAATATCCCCTTGATAACCTAATTCATCCTTAGCGATGGAGAAAAAGTCAATACTGGCCTTTGCTAAACGACAATTCATTTCGGTACCCCATTGTTGGCGGACACCAGCACCACACCGTCCTGTCGCACCAGCGGTTAAATAATGTTTTTCAACAACGATAATATCTTTAACACCTTTTTTCGCTAGATTATAAGCGATACTACAACCACTAATGCCAGCGCCAATAATCACATAACTAGCTTTCATCGCAAGCACCCTCTTTTATGGCGTTGAGTTTTACCCCCATCGTTAAGGGACGTACTTTTTGCGTTTTCACTTCTTCTATCGGAATATTTAAAAACTTACTTACTTCCCGTTGAATTAGCTGCATACATGTTGTCCCTTGACATGGACCCATACCTACTCGTAATAATCTCTTTAGTTCTTCAATATTGGTATAACCTCGTTCAAGTAATTGGTGAATTTCTTCTAAAGTAACATCCTCACACCGACATATAATAATGTCTTTCTTACTCATAATCCTGACTCCTTATCGTAACAAACTCATATAATAACTCTTTATCAACTAAAACTTGGACTAATTGGGTTTTATCTTGACGTGGTGTTAAGGTAACTTTTTCAATATAGGCTTCACCAATTACTTCACCCTTCCGATTTACCGCATGCCAAAGTTCTCCCTGTTTAGGTATGGGTAAAAACTCATAAGGAATCTTGAAACGGACTTTATCTTCTAATACTTCACAAACCGTAATCGCAAGTCCTGGACAACTATAAACGCAAATACCACAACCAGTACATTTATCGAAATCTACCACGGGAGTATTATTGATATCTTCACCAATTGTAATGGCTTTAAATGGACAACTTGTGCTACAGGGATTACAAGGAATCTTCTCATAACATTCAACAATCGCTTTTGGTTTAACTAATATCTCAAGACTAGGAAACTTTGACTTTACTTGCTCAGGGGAGGGATAACCATATTGATTTAACATACCTCTTTCACCCCTTCTAATTTAGCCAGACCCTTTCTAATCTTTTCGCCAAAAGGTCCACTACGTAATATGTCTAATTGTTTGCGTAAATCTACCATCAATTCATCATATTGTGGATGCACTTTACCGAGTTTTTTAGCAGCAGCAAGTCCCGTTATATAACCTTCTACCATCGCACTTGATGCTTCTTCAATACCACTTGCATCTCCACAGGCATAGACTCCTTCAATAGTGGTCTCATAATCTTTTGAAAGTACTGGTACTAATCCCCCTAATTCTCCAACATACTTTAATTCGCAACCAATCATCGCAAGAAGATTAGTCAATGGACTTAAACCAACTGCTATACATACCGCATCAACTTCATATTCTTTTTCAGTACCTGGAATTTCTTCCCATTTTTCGTTTAGCCTTACTGTAACGATTTTTTCAACTTTATCTTTACCAATCGCTTTTTTTATCGTACATGAAGTAATAATATCTACACCTAAGCGACGTAATTTCGAAGCATGTACTTTATAACCGCCGATAACTTTTGCGGCTTCAATCACCGCAAGTACCTTAACTCCCGCTTGCATCAACTGATAACTAACGATTAAACCGATATTACCACTACCGACCATGACGATTTTTTCGCCTGGTTTTACGCCGTAAACATTCATTAATGTTTGCACAGCACCGGCACCATAAATTCCTGGTAAATCGTTATTTTCAAACGCTAAAACTTTTTCACTCGCTCCTGTAGCGACAATGATAGCCTTCGCTTGTACTTTTCGATAAGTTTCTCCTGTTAACACTGTTAAAACTTTATCTGAATATAACCCAACAACAGTAGAATTATCCCAAATTTCTACTAAATCAGGATATTTCTTAACATCATCGATGAGTTTCTTCGCAATATCAAAACCCCTCGTTTTCGCATATTGTTTTTCACTACCAAAAAACATATGCGTTTGCTTAATTAATTGCCCACCTAATTGGGGATTTCGATCGATAAGCAACACTTTTTGGCCTGCTTCAGCTGCCATCTTGGCGGCACATAAACCGCTAGGTCCTGCACCGATGATGACCAAATCCCTATTTAAGATCATACAGTTCCCCCTTATTCGTTTGTGTTTCGACTTTCATTCCTTCCTTTAATAATGTGATACATGTTTTGACATTAGGTACACCATCGACAATCATGTGACAACTCGAACAATTCCCAATCGCACAATAAAAGCCTCTTGGTCTTTTGTGCTTAATGCTTACGGAAAACTCTTTAACTCCTAAAGCACTTAATGCCGAGGCGATAGTGTCTCCCTCATACCCATAAACTTCTTGACCATTGAAAGTAAAGCGAATAATTTTCCGTTCTTTCGAGAAATCAAGTATCGGATGTTCTTTGATTCGCATCATCTTCACCTCATCCCTTATTTTAACATAAAAGCGTTTTCATTAAAATAGCCGATTTACAACTCGATGATTAATCCAACTGGACAATGATCACTTCCTAATACTTCATCAAAAATTAGACTATCTACTAACCTGTCTTTCAAACGTTCAGAAATGAGAAAATAGTCAATTCTCCATCCGATATTCTTAGCCCGAGCATTAAACATATAACTCCACCAAGTATACTTAATTGTATTTGGATATAAGTAGCGGAAAGTGTCGATAAATCCAGTTTGTAGTAACTTTGTAAACTCCGTTCTTTCTTCAATCGTATAACCAGCATTGCGCTCATTTTCTTTGGGATTCTTTAAATCGATTTCGCGATGGGCAACATTCATATCACCACAAACAATAACTGGCTTGTATTGATCTAAATAGTGTAAATATTCCCGTAAATGGGCTTCATATTCAATACGATAATCTAAGCGAGTTAAGCCTCTTTGGGCGTTTGGTGAGTATAAAGTCACAAAATAAAAATTATCATATTCTAAGGTAATAGCTCGCCCTTCATCATTATATTTGCCATCTAGTAAACCATAGTGAACATTTAATGGCTCTTTCTTGGTGAGAATTAAAGTACCAGAGTAACCTAATTTATCTGCTGAGTTCCAATACTCAAAATACCCAGGAAAATGGAAATCTTTTTGGGATTCTTGCATCTTCGTTTCTTGAATCGCGAAGATATCCGCATCTTGCGCATTAAAGAAATCAAGAAAACCCTTCTTCAAACAGGCACGTAGCCCATTCACATTCCATGATACAAACTTCATAACCTTACCTACCTATCTAATTATAATAAATCGTCTGTTAATACTGTCTCTAAATTATCTCTTATTATTAATTTCGCGTAATCATCATAGGGAGTTGGACTCTTATTAATGATGACTAAATTTTCCCCTTTAAAGTAATAAATCAAACTCGCAGCGGGATTAACTAATAGCGATGTCCCTACCACAATTAATAAATCAGCATTTCTAATATGATAAATCGCATCACTAATTGCCTTTTCATCAAGTAACTCCTCATATAACACGACACCAGGTTTAATAATACCGCCACACTCACATTTTGGTACCCCTTCGTTATAAGCAATGGTTTCAACAGGATAAAACTTACCACATTTCATACAATAATTTCTATGCACGCTACCATGTAACTCAATAACTACTGGACTTCCAGCCTTTTGGTGGAGTCCATCGATGTTTTGTGTAATTACCGCTTTGACGTTTTTCATCTTGGCGATAGTTTGATGAGCAATATTAGGTTCTGCATCTAAATACAACATTTTATTGCGATAATAATCATAAAATTTTTCGGGATACCTCATAAAATAAGTGTGTGAAAGAATGGTTTCAGGACTCACATTATATATCGTTTCGGAATAAAGACCACTGGCACTACGAAAATCAGGAATACCAGATGGTACAGATATTCCCGCTCCCGTCATAAAGACGATATATTCACTACTATTTATCATGTTTTTTAGAAGTTCTTTCTTTTCCATTTATCACCACTTCTTAAAACATATACTTAACACTATATTAAATATACCATAAAAAACAACTAATAGAACATTTAATAAAAAAAATACTTGGTAAAATCCAAGTATTTTTTAGACTGTTTCTAAATTTTCCCGTGATTCGCCAATCTTTTCTAGTGTCTTCTTAAAGATAACAGGACCAAATAACTCAAAGATTAAGATCCCAGCTAACACGATAGTTTGTACGAGTTTCGCTTCATTTTCAGGGAACATAGTGCTAATAGCAACTAACATCCCAATCGCTACCCCACCCTGTGGGAGTAAGCAGATACCCGTATATTTCTTAACTTTATCGGGAGCTTTCGCAACTACGGCACCAATATATGCGCCAATAATCTTTCCTATACATCTAAATAGAATATAGAAGACCGCAATGATTCCCGCTTCTATTAATACCTTAAGCGATAATTCAACCCCTGCAATCGTGAAGAACAGGATGATTAGTGGTCCACTAAAGTTACTTAAAGCTGCTGCTTGAATATCAAAGGGTTCTTTACTAATAAAGTTAGTGAAAGTCATCCCAATAGTCATCGGAATCAAAATCATTGATAAGTTATACTTATGAGCAATCCATACTGATAAGAATATTAGTGAAAGTTCTAATGATAGATATGCCACATAGCGTTCCTTTTTCTTTAAGTAATTAATACCAAACCGATGTGCTGCGACTAATATTAATCCCAATACTAATCCAATACCTATTGATAATATTACCTCAATTAAAGGATCTATTAAGGCAGTGTGAATATTCAAACTTTGTCCACTAATCAAACTAACAGCGATACTTGCGAATAATCCAAAAATGATGACCCCAAAGATATCATCAATACCAACAAGTGGAACGACAACATCAGTTACTGGTCCTTTCGCTCTAATCTTCTTCACGATAACCATTATCGGTGCTGGTGCTGTCGCAATCGCAATCGATGATAAGGCAAGAGCTAACCATAATCTTTGATCGATTAGCCAGACCCCTAAGAATACTACAAGTGCGGTGATTATGGCTTGAATACAAGTTATAATCATAATTTGCTTGCCCGTTTTCTTAAACTTCGGAATCCATAATTCTGTCCCAATTTGATAAGCGATAATTCCTAATACGACATTTGAAATAACGTTAAAATTACGCAATACTTCATCACTAACGATATTTAATACGGATGGTCCTAATAAAACTCCCGCTACGATATAACCGGTAATCTCTGGGATTCTAATTACTTCAGCAAGTTTACCTAAAAAATAACCAATAGATAGAATAATCGCTAGATATAACAATAGTTCATATACATCCATTTTTATGTCATCTCCTTGTATAGCTACCAAAAAAAAATTATACTCTCTTTATTTAATAAGTAAACTATTTTAATGATAAATTCACAGAAAATTATCTTTTTCACATATTATAATTATTAAACTATAAATAATAAAATATAAGTCTTAAGAAAAATATCTCACAACTATTAAAGAATAGTTGTGAGATATTTTTTAGCCTCATTTCTTAATGTCTCTAAGGGGTGATTATCATTGATAATATCTTCTAATAATTCCGCTGCTTTATCATACTCTTTATTTAAATAATAGTACTCAGCATGAATCATTTTATTAATAAGCGTATTTATTCTATCCTGATTGTCTAACGGAAAAGCATTTAACACTCTAATATCAGGATTGTTGTTCTTCATCATTTGATAATAAAGTAGTATACTATGTAGATTATGCAAGGTAAACTTATAGACTTTATTAGAAAATAATTCATTAATTAGATTAATGCATATATCATAGTCTTCATAACAAGCATGATAATCAATTTCGACTAGTTTATAGATTAACTTATCAATGTCAGGATCATTAGGATTAATATTCTTAAACATCGTTTCCGCTTTTTGAAAATCGTGATTCATTAATACATCAATATACAATAAATCGATTTTACTGATTGTTTCTGGATGTAAATGATTTTCTTTTAAAAATTCAAACTTTTTCCTTAATTCATCTAAATCTAAAGTATCAGCATATTCTTTTAAATATTTTGAAATTAAGTTTTGTTGTTTGTATGATAAACCAAACATTACAGCGAGGAAAATGTCAATTAATATTATAATATACAAGAATTTAAACTGTACAACTGGCACGAAAAACAATCCAAACAACATTAAAACAAATGCACCTTGAACAATATACACGTCTCTTCTAATCAACCAACCTTTAGGTAAGTTCTTAGGTTTAGATTTGTCTATTTCTACAATACTTTGAATATCAGTTTTCATCGTTTTACTTTTAAGTAGTACATTAACAAATACATCTAATAATAATGCGACTACATAGAGTGCACTAAAAGTATAGATAATAATAATCATTTCAACTATACCTTTATTGATATATGCAGAAAGATCTAACGCAAAATAAAGGGTAAAGCATATATAACCAGCGATATTGTAAACTTTATTTTGATATTTCTTAAATATATTATATAAAAACAATATGGTATGACAGGCCAATAAACTAATTATACTTACCTTGCCAAAAATGTTAAAGTCAGTGATGAGATCATTTGAAGGTGAATCAACTTGATTATTTGTAAAGGATGCGATGATGATAATAATAATTGATATTGTTATAGGTAAGTAAAATCTAAGCCAAAATTGCTTACTTCGATCCATTCTTTTTTCATCTCTTTCCTAAATGTTTACATTCAATCATCATAATATTAACATATATATAATATTTACTCAAATATTTTTATATCACATAAATAATAAATGAGTTTGATTTGTGTCAAACCCATTTATGAAATACACTTATTAGATATTCTTAATAGCGTGATTTATAAAGATCATATTTATCATCTTTAGAATAACCAATTGTATATAATACGACTCGCTTAGCTCCTAAACTTAATAAAGCTTGGATGCAGTCTTCATGCATGTTAATGTTTTTAGTATAAAGGTCATCGATTAAGATAATTTCTCTGCCTTTGATTTTTTCTTCATCGATTTGACACGTATTTAACGTTAAACCAGGGAAGACAACATGCATACTGTATCCGGGTAATATATGCGTAGTTTGGGAATCTTTAATTCTAACTATACAATCCGTACCATCTTCAAAACCATCAAGTTTAGAAAGAGCAATTTTAATTGCTTCTTTAAACATTAATTGTTCAGGATTATATGATTCTAACGTTTTAGCTCTAGGTACAATTACTACTAAACAGTTTTCCAACTGTTCTTCTTCTTTTACTAATGGTAAATCCTCAATCACAATGTCCACTACTTTATTTTGAGCTTCAATTAATTCTGGTAAAGAATAACTATTATTATCATTCTTTAAGATATTAATAAAATCTGGATTACCCGGCCGATTAAAACCAATAAAATATTGATGGTAATATCCATTAACACTTACATCTAAATGTGTGTTAGGTTCAACAATATACTTTTCAACCATTTTATTCCCCCGTTTATTCAAATATTATTAATCTATGACAATTAATATTATACTAATCATTTAATATAGTATACCAAATATTATCACCCTTAAGCAATAATAATCAGTATTTATTTTCACAATTTTAACATGATAGTTAACTAACTAATAATATTGTAAATTTAAATCTCTTTTAAGTAAAAATAAGTGGTATAAAACCACTTATTATTTTATAAGGGGAGATCTTTTTCATTGAAACGTTTGATACCAATTATGTATGTAATTAATCCAATAAATAGGAGGATAAGAAGTTTCCAAAGATAATTATTGGTGCCTTCGATAATGCTGTTAGTATCGAATAAGGTAATAATTGATACATAGTTGAAGTAACGCATTGCTTCAATTCTAATTGCGCTAGGAATGACTGGTGAACCAAATAGTCCTAAAATCGTCGCTACTAAGAAGAACATCGTGAGTCCACCTCCAATACTCATCGCATACTTACTACGATTAAACCAACAACTAGATAAGAAGCAAATTCCGGATATTGCCAACATTGTGATAAATGCAGATAGATTAAGCTTTAAGAGTTGCATATAAGTTATCTTGATCGCATCTTTCACTATGGATAGGCTTATTATACTTGTTAATGTCATTAGGATGTACATTACTAGTAAAGCGCTAATTAGATAACTCATTTGGGTAATAGTGACTTTACGACGTTTGGTTGGTGTTGATAAAACAAAGGCCATGGCACCAGAATCTACTTGCCCAGCGATGAGGTTATTTGCGGTCATTATCACGAAAATGATTGGTAATAGTAGTCCAGATATTCGGTAGAAAATGGTACCAATAACTAAAGTGCTTACCTCCATATCACCAAGTTCGGTTAATGCTTCTGATACTTTTTTGGGCAAGCTATCTAGTAATGTTTTACTACGTTCTTGAATAATACTAGTAACTTGCTTTTCTAATTCACTTTGTATTTGCTCATCTGTATAATCAGGATATTTTTCTCGTAGTTGATTTTCTTTAACTTCTAACTCTGCTCTGAAAGATACAATAGCGCTATAGGATAATTCATAAATTCTTGCCTTAGTAAAATAGTCTGATACATTAATCGTTTTATTTTTATTTGTAAAGCTTTGTTCATGGAAAACATCTTGTAAAACGCTGGGAATATAATTTGTCGCAAACTCCGTAACATTAGTCGAACCCGAATTTACATAAGCATTTATTGCCACGGAAATAAACACTTTTGCGGTTTGAGCAGCTTCTTCACCATCGGTTTCTAGCACTTGTTTGTATAATTCTTCTGCTATGAGATTTAAAATATACTCTGAAACTTTCTCTCTTGAGTAATCTTCACCTTGAACAAGATAATAGTTTAGAAAAGTATTTATCGCTAATTGATATTCAGCAGGTTGATTGTTTGTTAAAACTTGTCGTGCTTCTTCATCAGTATATCCTTGTTGAAGAAGATTCTTGTAAGTGTTAATGATATAGTTTTTCTGGAAAGTATTTAAGCGCACATTTAACAAATCATATAAATTATTAAAGTTTTCTAGCGTTTTATCGGTTAGATTATAGTACTCCATCGACTTTTGTTCGATGTTTGATTCAATTGCATCTCGAATGAACATATCAGCCATCGAATCACGTATTTCACTCACACTTAATCTACCTAAGACAATAATGATAATTGCTAACATGATGCAGTTGATGGCTGTAACGAATACCCATGTACCTAAGTTTGCTTTGGCGGATTGTTTATATAGCGGTTTACTAATCATATTACCTCACCTCTTCTGATTAACTCATTGAAGTGTCGTTCAAGGGTGTATTTAATCTCCGCTATAAACTTAACTTGATAATTAGTTAAGTCATTAAACAACATCTTAATCCTATCTTTCTCGATAGTTATTGTCACTTGGTTATATGTTTCCTGGTCACGAATTATTTGATAGTTTAATCTTTTAAAGTTTAAATAGTCATCTCGATTAGTAAACTCAATTTTAAAATCAGTGACCTTACGATTCTTAATATCATCTAACTTAACAACATCAACAATTCTTCCATTGTTTATTAGCGCCACGCGATCACACGTTTTCTCTAACTCTTCATAAACATGGCTACTCATGAAAATCGTTTTTCCTTTAGCCTTTTCCGCTTTAATAATATCTAAGAAACTCACCCGCATTAAGGGATCTAATCCAGTAGTTGGCTCATCTAAGATAATAATATCATTATCCGCTAATAAACTCGCCACAATCGCGGTTTTTTGTTTCATTCCTTTACTCATACGCTTTAGATTAGCACTAGGGTCAAGTTGCAATTTCTCAATCAAATAATTGGCATAACTTAAATCTTTTACACCTTTAAATTCAGCGATAGCTTTGAGAAAATCAGTACCGCTCTTATAATCAGGGAACCCAATTTCACCTGGTACATAGCCTACAAATTGCTTAATCCTAGCACTATCTTTCCATGCATCCATACCTTTTACAGTAATACTTCCTTTATCAGGTTTGATAAACCCCATAATTGTCCGAATGGTTGTAGTTTTTCCCGCACCATTCGGACCGATAAACCCTAACATTTCCCCCTTATAAATAGATAAATCTATGTCAAATATACCCCGTCCATTTCCAAAGTCTTTCGTTACATCTTTGATTTCTATGACTTTTTCCATTGGATGGCACCTCCAAAGTCGCGGTCCTCTTTATAGTACTTCATGAAATAATCCTCAAGTGTTTCTTTTAATTGACTAAAACTACGAAAATGGACATGCGACAAAGCTTTGATGAGATAATTAATATTCTCATCATTAATATTTATTAATAAATGATTATCTTCTTGATTAATAATGGTAAATTTATCACTTTTCTCATATAGATTACGAAAAACATGCAAATCGTCTAAACTAGAAAACTCGACTTCATATTTCTTATTCTTACTATGTTTCAAATCCGTCGCATAAAATTCCGCGACAATTTTGCCTTCTTTAATAATCTCAATGCGATCACATGTTGCGTCGACTTCGCTAAAAATATGACTAGACAGCAGGATAGTTTTGCCACGTTCTTTTTCTTCTTTAATAAAATCGATAAAAACTTGCTGCATCTTTAAATCCAAGCCACTTGTGGGCTCATCTAATATTAAGATTTCTGGATCGTTCATAAAAGCTGCGACAATCGCTAATTTTCGTTTCATTCCTAAACTCATGCGTTTAGTTTCTCCAGTTGGATCGACTTCAAATAAATCACATAAATATTTAATATATTTATCATCTTTAACTCTCTTTAGTTCTTTTATCATTTCGATGAATTCATAACATGTTAGGCCTTCTGGTAATGCTATTTCTCCTGGTAAATAACCTATTTTATCCATAAATTTATCATAGTTTGTAAAAGTTTCCATCCCAAGAATCCGTGTATGACCTTTATCTGGCTTACTAAAACCTAACAAATGTCTAATGGTCGTTGATTTACCTGCCCCATTAGGCCCTAAGAATCCATACACTTCACCTTCATGTATTTGAAAAGAGATATCAAAGACACCTCGACCAAAACCATAATCTTTTGTGAAGTGCTCTACTTCAATCTTAATCATCTTGACCTCCTGTAGATAGACATTTGTATATATTATTGACACATGATATATTATATGCTAGAATAAGAGAGAATGCAATCGGATTTACATAAACAATCTATTTAATTTGTTTATATATATGTACATAAATTATAAATAGTCTATAAAGGAGCATAACTATGAAAGATAACTACAAAGAAGATTTGCGCGTTTTACGAACGCGAAAACTACTAGCGAGATCGTTATTTGAATTATTAGAAACCACCCCCTTTGATAAAATTACTGTAGTCGATATTTGTGACAATGCGATGGTTCATCGTGCCACTTTTTACAATCACTTTGAGAGTAAAGAACATTTACTTGATTATGCGATTGAGGAAATAAAAGAAGATCTTTTCCTCTCAACATATGATAAAGAACATTTCAACTCTATAAAAGATTTATACTTGTATATTATAGGAAAAGTGTTAGATTTTATAGAAGAACACAAGGCTAAAATCCTTCTCATCCTCAATCAAAATAGTTTTGAAAAAGCTGCTGAATTCTTGATGTCAACAATTAAACGTAGTTTAGTAAATCTTATGTCAAACTTCGAAAATACCAGTTATGAAAATGCCATACCAAAAAGTTTTCTCATCAATTACTTTAGTGGAAGCATTACTATGATATGCTTAAACTGGTTAATTTCACCACAAGCAGCATCAAAGGAAGAATTGATCAAGTACTTTGATACATTATTAAATGATGAAATAACGATAAAATAAAAGGGATTAAGCGTAAAACTTAATCCCTTTTATATTTATTTATTCAACGTATATTATAGCCTACTCGTTACTAAGTGTTCGAAGTAGTACTTAATATCACTAAGGCTATTCAAGTAGTTAGCTGATTTGTATGCATGAATAACTGTTGCGACATCAGTTTTACTTGTATTGCTAAATTCTTCGTAAGCTTCAACAAGTGCTGGATCTAAGTTTACAGCATCTTGGAATTTGAGAATTTCAGCAACTAATGCTTCAGCTGTTGTTGTAGCCATAATTTGTTCATAAGCATATTCATAGTAGTCTTTTAGTACATATGTGAACGTATTTTCTGGTGTGACGTTATACATTGAACCCCAAGTATAGCCTTGTTCATCATAGAGCACAATGTAGAATGTAACTTGGCCAGCATCTAAGAACATTGCTGTTACAGTTGTACCGAAGTCAATTGTCCAAGTTTGAGTATCAGCATCATAAGTGACTGTTACACCGAATGCTTCAAACTCAGCTTTAGTTTCTAATGAACCATATGGATTATCTTCACTTGCGTATACTGAGAATTCTGGTAATGTTCCTTCGAATGAATGGTCTACTTCGAGTTTGAATAATGTTTGATCGCTTGCTTTAATAATCCAGACGAACTTATCTTTGACAAGGACAAAATCATTGTCATGTTCAATTGGTTCAACTACTTCAACACCGACTAATTCTGGATTATATAAGTCACTAATCAAGATTGATGCTAATGCATCCATGACGTCGTAAATATCTGTGAATGGAGCAAATTCTAATAACTTAGCACTAATCTTAGTTAGTTTGTCAATATTATTAGCATCAATGATAACATTGATTTCAGTTACTACTTCTGTATATGTATCATCTACAAGGTCTGGATAGGTACCAAGGCTGAGTAATTCTTGACGATATGCGAATAATTCAGGGAATCTTTCATTGATGATATCAAATACTGTTTCTTCATCTGTCGCATTATTCAATAATACTGTAGTCATGTATTTGTAGTATTCTTTTTCAGCCATGAATTCGAATGCAACTTTTACATCTTCAAGTGAGCCAAGTAAATCAGAATGAGATAATACTATAATATGATGTAATACATTTGCACGATAATCACTTGGATCTGGTAACTCATTGAAGAGATCCCATGCTTCTTCAGAAATGTTAACAGCGTCTTGGTAAGTAGTTAAAGCATTTAACATTCCATTAGTTGTTTCAGCACTCTTAATTGCGTTCAATGCTTTTTCATAGTAGTCTTCAAATTCATATACGAAGGTATTTTCTGGAGTTGTTCCATACATTGTACCCCATGTATTACCATAGATATCATGGATGACAATGAAGAATCTGACTTGTTGAGCAGCTAAGAAGAAATTAGCAGTTATTTCAGCACCAAAGTCGATTGTCCAAGTTTGTGTATCAGCATCAAATGTTACTGATGCACCGTATGCTTCAAATTGATTCTTAGCATCTTCTGAACCGTAAGGATTATCTTCATCAGCATATACATTAAATTCAGGTAAGATACCTTCTAATGAATGGTCAACTTCTAACTTGTAGAGGTTCTTATCAAATGCTCTTACGATTAATACGAATGACTCACCGTCTTTAATGACGACTTCGCCTTCTTCAGGTTCAACACTGATTAAAACTGGATCTGTCTTATCAACTACTGTGAGTTCAATTATTTCAACGAATTCACTGTCTTCATCACGAACAGTAATTGTAACAGTTCCTGCCTTAATCGCTGTAATCAAACCATCAGCATCAACAGTCGCAATGGTTGGATCACTAGTTTCAAATACTAGTTCTGGTAATAATGCATCATCTGGAACTGGAGTTACTTCAATTTGATATGTTTCTTCTTCTTCAAGTTCTAATTCATACTCAGTCAGAATTATTCCTTCTAATGGAATTAGTTCCCATCTAGCATATAAGTCAATATCTCTAACTACTGGAATGAAGTTAGTGAAACGACCTTCAACTGGTGAATCTTCTTCTGAACTATACCAACCTAAAAATCTGTAACCTAAACGTTCTAGAATTGGTAAGTTAGTTGTATGACCTTTAACAACTTCTTCTGTGAATACCGCATCACCATTGTTTGGATGGAAGGTTATCGTGACTGTTTCTACTTCGGCTAGACGACCGTTAATTAAATCACTTAACCATTCTTCCTCAGTTTTATCGTAGTTTGGATTATATAACTTATATAATTCGTAAGCTGATAAACCGTTTAATCCGTCTTCCCCATCTTCTCCCCTAATATCATCTAATGAGAAAAGATTATCCCATGCGTCGTCTGGTTCACCTACATAACGCCATTGAAGATAACCATCATTGAGACGGAATTCAACTTCTCGTCCATCTTGGCCGTCTTGACCATCTTGACCAGCTGGACCAGTTATTTCACTAAGTGGAATCAATTGTGTCCAGGTTTCTTCACCTTTGTATCTCCACTCAATGTAGCCATTTTCGACGCGGAATTCAACTTCTCGTCCGTCTTTACCATCTTGACCGTCTCTTCCGACGACTTTACCAAGGGTAATTACAGTATCGTTATCCAGAGTAATAACTAAATTGCCATCATCATCAATTTCGATGGCTTTAATACCAATACCTGGATCTCCTTGATCACCTTTATCTCCTTTTGGTCCCTTTATAACACCCAAGTTCTTTGTGGAGTTATCATCGTAGGTAATGACTAGTTCGTTATCGTCGTTAACATCAATGGATCTAATACCTTTACCATCTTGTCCTTTTAGTTGGTCGATAGCAATTAGGTTGTTCCATTGTCCATCACCTACTCTCCATTGAATATAGCCATTACTTACTCGCATGCTTATGTCAGCTTGTACTGGAGTTGTAGTCTCAGTAGTGCTTGTGTTTTTGCACGCATAAAGTAATGCACTAAATACCACAGCAATTAGGATTAAAACAATCCTTTTAAATTTAAACACTTAGCTCTCTCCTTTCTGTATTTAAAATTTATTTATATGCGTATCTATTAAATAAACGAGTTAACATGAAAGATACAAGATAACTCGTTTATTCACCCAAATATTAGTTTATAAACTATCTGTATAACTTACCCCGTTAAATACCCGTAAATATTAAGTTTTTTATACCCCTCTACTTGTTATATACTCATAATACTTAATTTTCTTACATTTTACCATGAAAAATTTACAGTGTCTAGCAGTATGGATTATTTTAGCAATAAAATGCGATATAATAATTTCTAAATATATTTTATAGATTTTGTGTGGTTTCGTCAATAATTATGTGTAAATGATTTTATAGGAAATCATCCTGTTGTTTAGTACTAGGTAATTAGTAGTTAGTATAGAATTATCATTTGATATAATGATGTATTAATAACCATAATCTTGATCAATAATATTAGGATGAAA
>JAAZCR010000119.1 GCA_012513195.1 Bacilli bacterium
CGGTAATACTAGCACCTAGTTTGGCTAGTTGTTCGGTTAAAACATCCAAATAATGATAATCGATTTTCTTGGTTTGTTGGGCCAACTTTAGAAACTCGTTTCTTTCTCGTAAAATTTTGTTATATTGATTTATTTCATGAATATAAATAGGAGAAGTTTGCCCAATTTCAACATCAAGAAATTTGCGGCGATAACTAGGATCGCCTTTGACGATGTTTAAATCCTCGGGTGCAAACATAACCACATTAAAGACGCCGATATATTCACTAATTCGGCGTTTTTCTACATCATTTATAAATACTTTTTTCCCCTGAGGGGATATTATGATTTCAAGTTTTATTACTGAATCATCTTTCATTAATTCCGCGCCGACGCGGGAATATTTTTCTGTAAATGTTATTAGTTCCTTATCTTTATACGTCTTATGTGACTTGGAGATTGCGAGTAAATAGATGCTTTCTAATAAATTCGTTTTTCCCTGGGCGTTATTACCAATGAATATGTTTATTTTTTTGTTAAAACTAATATCTAACTCTTGATAATTACGGAAATGATGTAGTTTTAATCTTCTAAGTTCCATAGTTCTTATCAAGAAATAATCGTGAAAGTACCGACAGACTCAATATTGATAACATCCCCAGGATACAGTTTTCTTCCCCGTCGTACTTCACGAACACCATTTACAGTGACCTTATTTTCTATTAAAAAGCCCTTTACTTGACCGCCAGTATTAACGATATTTTCGCGTTTTAACATTTGCCCTAATGTTATGTATGGTGTGGTAATAAAAACTTTGCTGTTCATCTAAAATCACCTTTTAAAACGATGTTAACCTTATAAATTATACCATATTTTAGGTGAGTTTAGTAGTGATTTGAAAGAAATAAATAAGAAAAAGCACAACTGTTAAATTGTGCTTTTCCCTTATGAAATCCCCCTATAAATCAATCTATTTATTCGATGCGTACTGGTAAAATTAGTTGGATAACCGAGTCATCTTGAGTTTGGATAACGAATGGTCTAACTTCTCCTGTAAACTTAATTGTAACTTCTTCATCATTCAAAATCTTTAATGCATCTAATAAGTACTTAGAGTTAAAGCCAATTCTTATTAATGATCCTTCTTGTTTTATTGGTTGTACTTCTTCAACAACTTTACCAATTTCTGGTGAGTCTAAAGAGATGATCGTTTTATCTTCATAGATATCAAATTTAATGATATTTGTCGCTCCTTCACGAGAAAGTAAACTTACCCGATCAATGATGTCAATTAGCTCTGAACGATTATAAGTTTGTGTTAAACCAAATTCTTTGGGGATTAATCTTGATGTTTCTGGATATGATCCATCGAGTAAACGTGATTGGAAAGTAATATTATCCATCGTAAAAGAAATGAGATTATTAGTAATATGAATTTGTACCATACCTTTAGTTGTCGCTAAGATTTTTTCTAACTCAAGTAAACTCTTGCCAGGAACAACGATATTGATATCGGGTAAATCGTAATCGAATGCTACGGTTTTTTGTGATAAACGATAACTGTCAGTAGCGACACATGTCAAAATATTATTTTGGATTTTGAAATTTACCCCAGTTAAAATTGGTCTACTTTCTGTAGTAGATACTGCTATAACAGTTTGGTGAATAATTTCTTGTAATTTTTCGCTATCAATCTCTAAAGGTGTGTTGGTTGTCACAAGATTAATGTTTGGGTATTCACGGACATCTAAGCAGTTTAGCGCAAAATTAACATTCTTGAAGTTTATATGAACAATTTTTTCATCAAACATGGTAATTTCGACAAATTTATCATTGGCCTTTCTAAGTACTTCAAGTAGTAATTTACCTGGAACAGCTGCGCTACCAACTTCATCAATTTCGATAATATGCACATTGTTTTGTAAGGCGGGGATGAATTGTTTAATAGTAATGTTAGAATCACTAGCAGTTAGTTCTATTC
>JAAZCR010000120.1 GCA_012513195.1 Bacilli bacterium
AGATACAATTAGCTATATATTAAGTGCGTTTGAGGATAAATCAGATATAGCTGATTTATTGCTAGATGTTTGCACGAAAAAGGAGTTGGAAGACATCTATCAACGCTTTGTTGTTGCGCAAATGCTCAAAGATGGGTTGACATTTGCGCAAATTGAAAAGTTAACAGGGATTAGTTCAACTACCATCACAAGGGTGAATAAATGTCTTAAAAATGGCAAAGGTTATAATAAAATGTTTGATAAATATCACCTGACGATTGACTATGGGGATTAACGACCTTTTTTTGGTCGTTTTTTGCTTTTTTAAAAGCGGGGGTTCTGGTAAAATTAAATTAGGTGAGATAATGAAGGAACTAAAAGAAACCATTCAAGCCATGTTCCCTTGTCAAGTTGGTTTTGTCAAGGCAAGAATGTTCACAGAACTACGGGAGAACCTCAAAAAATACTATGAGATTAATGGGGAAATCGAACTTGTAGAACATGATATCGAAAAGCGGATTAATCCCTACTTAATCTTTGCGAAAGTGAAAACTATCATTGTCGTTATCTTCCCTTATGCTCAAAGTCATCCTGAACTAGATAAAGCTATCCATGTTGTGAGTAAATCATCATATGGTATTGATTACCATGTGGTGCTAAAGGATAAATTAGGTATAATCGCTAATTACCTAAAAGAACATTACCATGCAGAGAGTATTGTATTAACCGATAATCACCCTCTGCATGAAAAGCATCTAGCATATCTTGCTGGATTAGGTAATTTTGGTAAAAACACCTTATTAATCAATCCCATTTATGGTACATACTTCTTTATCGGTTTAATTCTTACAGACTTAGAACTAAATGAATATGATGAACCCAGGTTTAGTGATATCTGTCAGAGTTGTAATCGCTGCATCAGAAGCTGTCCTACAGGGGCATTAAGTGAATCCCGTTTTATTGAAGCTTATAAATGTATGTCTTATTTAACACAAAGTAAGAAAATATTACCTGACGAATATCTTCCCAAATTCCGTAAGTATATTTATGGTTGTGATATTTGTCATATAACATGTATATATAATACTAATGATAATTTACCTATATTAGAAGAATTTAAACCACAGGGTAAAGAAATCATTAAAGTAAAAGATTTAGAAGGACTTACAAACAAGACTTTTAAAGAAAAATATGGTGATCTAGCTGCGAGTTTTCGCGGTAAACATGTTTTATTGCGAAATGCACTTTTAGTTAGCGCTAATCAAAAAAATACAAAAGATTTGGAAAATTTAGACAAATTAACAAATACTAATATTGAATACATAAATCAAGCTATTGATTATGCAAAGAAAAAACTAGGAGAAGGCGAAGAAAAATGACTATTCATGTCGTGTTATATAATCCCGAAATCCCTCAAAATACGGGCAATATCATGCGGACTTGTGCCGCTACCAATGCTGAATTACATATCATCGAACCATGTGGGTTTCGTATTGATAACCGGTTCTTAAAGCGAAGTTCAGCTAATAACCTCGATAAAGTCGACTTCAAAACATATCTAGATTGGGAGGATTTCTTAAGTAAGAATCAAGGAGAATTCTATTTTCTAACACGTTATGGTAAAAAAAGCCCTGATGAGTTTGATTTTAGCGATTTTAATAAAGATATTTACTTAGTGTTTGGGCGAGAATCAACGGGTATACCAAAAGAAATCCTCAAGTCGCATCTTGATCGGTGCATACGTTTACCAATGCGAGAAGATGTTAGAAGTCTAAATCTCGCAAATTGTGTGGCGATTATGGTATACGAAGTGTTGCGCCAGCAAAAGTATCATAGTTTATCAAAAGTAGAAGTAATCAAAGGCGAAAACTTTATTTACGATTAAAACATTCGTTAATAACGATGTTTTAAATAGATTAACAAAAAAAGTTGGGAGGTAATAGCCATGCAGATTATTGAAAACGATGTTATGAAAGTAGTGATTTCAGAACACGGAGCGGAGTTGCAAAGTATTTATCACAAAGGGAAAGAACGCGAGTTTCTCTGGCAGGGAGATGAAACCTATTGGCCCAGACGAGCCCCCATCTTCTTCCCAATCGTTGGGAAATTAGCAAACAATACCTATTATATCAAGGGTAAAGATTATCATTTGACGAGAAATGGATTTACGAGGGATTTAGATTTTGAAGTAGTGGAGAAACTACCAGATTATGTTAAGTTTCGCCTTGACGCTAATGAGCACACTTTCTTAGTCTATCCCTATGATTTTCGGATTACTGTTAGTTATCGATTAATAGATAACAGAATAGTTGTTAAATATAAAGTTTACAATAAGACCAATGAACTCTTGTATTTCTCAATTGGGGGAAGTCCTGCGTTCAATACCAATTTAACACCAAACGGTTATGAGGATTATTATTTAGAATTTGGTACTCCGTTAACACTTAAGACTAAAGTACTTGATAGCGAAGTCGGATTATTAACATACGAGGAAAAAGTAATCGGTGATAAGATTGATACATTACCGTTAACATATGAGTTATTTAAAGAAAATGACACTTTAATCCTAGAAAACATCAACCAAGTAAGCCTTAAGAATCGTGTAAATGACGATGAAGTAAAATTAACAACCTTTAGTTTTCCACTACTGGCGGTATGGAGTCCAAATCGCATGAAGAGCCCCTTTGTCTGTTTAGAACCATGGCAAGGTGCTCCTGATTATGTAGGTTTACCACAAGAATTAAGTGATAAGGCCTATATTGAATCGGTATATCCAGGTGGAAAATTCCGGTCGATGTTTACCATTGATATTATCTAATTGATTAGCAAAGGACAATAGGTCATTATTGTCCTTTTAAGTTTGGTAGAAACAAAATCTGACATATTATTAGCTCTTGGTAAGTATATAATAATAGAAACTTATCAAGGGGGTTTAACATGAAAAAAACCGTATTAGGTAAAAATTTAATACAACTATTGAAGGAAAATACCCGAGATAAGATCCGTGGATTAGATTTTCCCCTAGTCAAAGAACAGTTGAAACAAAAGAGTACCATCAAGAGTAAATAAGCATTTTGCTTATTTATTTTTTTATTATTTTAAGTTTTTTTAAGGTTATCAGTTCATAATTGTGTTACAATAATAGAAAGCAAACTGTGAGGTGATGAACCTTGTTTAATGATAAAATAATAATTGTCACTGGTGGTGCCAATGGCATAGGTAAATGTATCAGTGAAACCTTCGCCAAACTAGGAGGAAAAGTAATTATCATTGATATTGATAAAGAAAACGGGGAAAAACTTAGTAAAGAAATAAATGGAATGTTTTACTATTGCGATTTACGAAATGTTAATGATATTGACAGTTTTTACCAGTGGTTAAAGAACACCTTTGGTAAAGCTGATATTTTGATTAATAATGCTGGAGTTTCACGCTTTAAAAGTCTATATGAGATAACGCCAGCAGAGTTTGATGATGTAATTAATACTAATTTACGGGGTACCTTTATAATGAGTCAAGGTTTTGCGAAGTTAAATCGTGGTACTAAATATGGTCGCATCATCAATATCAGTTCTACTCGCTATTTGATGAGTGAACCTAATAGTGAAGCATACGCTGCCAGTAAAGGTGGGATTGTCTCGTTAACCCACGCATTAGCGCTTAGTTTAGCTGAGGAAAATATTACAGTTAATTGTATTAGTCCTGGTTGGATTGAGACGCGCAATTATGATAAATTAAGAATAGAAGATCATTTATTCCACCCTTCGAAACGGGTTGGTAAAGTAACTGATATCGCAAATTTATGTGTGTTCCTGTGTCAGGAAGAAAATGACTTTATCAATGGTGAAAACATCATCGTTGATGGTGGCGTTACGAAGAAAATGATCTACAATGATTAGCGGCAAGGAGGATAAGTATGAAAGGACTAAAAAGCATATTTCTAGTACTCTTAATAGTGTTTGCGTTAGTTGGTTGTGAGTATTATCTCAATTTTCCCCAACAAACAACCACAACCCAAAAGAATCTTGCTCAGTTGAGTGAAGAAGATTGGAATAATCTTGTTAAACAAGTTATGGACCAAGTTCGTGCCGAATTATTGAATGAATATCAACAAGGATTATCCGATGTGGAAAATATGATTATTAATGTAGTTAGAGCATATGGCGAAACTGTTGTCGGTGTTTCTAACTATGTAAGACAAAATAATGTCGCTATCCTAAAATCCACAGGTAGTGGAGTTATTTATAAACATATTCATGATACTAGTGAATACTATGTTATAACTAACGAACATGTTGTTGATGGTGCACAAGAAATTCGTGTTGTTTTAGAGGATGGACGCGAAATTACAGCGGAATTAATCGGAAAAGATGCCCAAACGGACTTAGCGGTAATCAAATTTCAACTTACTGATTCCTTACCCACTGCCGTTCTTGGCGATAGTGATGAGCTTGTTCGCGGTCAATTTGCGATTGCGATAGGTAACCCTTTAGGATATGAGTATTACGGTTCAGTAACTTTTGGGATTGTTTCGGGACTTGCTCGTGATATTGATATCGATTATGATGGTGATAATGTCATAGATTGGGTTGCCACTTTAATTCAACATGATGCAGCCATTAGCCCTGGTAATAGTGGTGGTGGTTTATTCAATATTAAGGGTGAACTCATTGGTATCAATAATATGAAAATTGTGGAAAGCCGTGTTGATGATATCGGTTTTGCGATTCCTGTTAATACGGTAAAATATGTCATCGAGCAATTAGAACTTTACGGTAAAGTAGAACGTCCGTCATTAGGAATAACAGGACGTGCGGTAGAAGATATTTTGTATAATAATGAATTAATTAGAGCGGGAGTAATTACTGGAGAAATCACTCCGATTCCTAACGGTATTACATATGGTGTATATGTTACTTCGTTAGTTAAAAATGGTTCTGCTTATGGATATTTACAAGAAGGAGATATCATCATTAAATACAATGGTATTGAGATTAAGAATTTTGATACTTTGCGTCTTCAAATTAATAATGCGAAAATCGGTGATATAGCAACTTTGACCATTATTCGGAACAATCGTGAAATGACAGTATCTTTCCCACTTAAGAAGCGACCATAAAGCTAACTTTGTCATAAAACCATTTGCATATTTCTAATTTTCGTTTATAATATATGTAAACTAAATAATTATGGAGGAAGAAAAAATGGTTTTTGAACAAGTGAGAGCTATTGTGGCGGAAAAACTAAGTTTGAATCCAGAAGATATTACTTTAGAATCTGATTTACAAAAAGACTTCAATGCCGATAGTTTGGACGCAGTAGAAATCATCATGGCAGTAGAAGATACCTTCGACATTGAAGTAGCAGACGATGAATTGATGAATATTAAAACTATTAAAGATATTGTTGATTATATTGAAAAGGTTAATAAGTGATTTTTGTCGAAAAATCACTTTTTAATTTTTGCCTGAAAGAGATAGTAATACAGTAACATATGCGTTATAATGATGATTGATTAACATGAAAATTCGGAGGGAGAATTTTGATAGTTATTAAGGGTCTTAACAAGATTTATGAAACGAAGTATGATAAAGTTCAGGCATTAAAAACATCAATTTAGAACTTAGTAGTAATGGATTTATGATGATTACGGGAAAAAGTGGTAGTGGTAAATCAACCTTATTAAATATTTTGGGTGGATTAGAAACATATGACGAAGGTGACATCCTAATTAATAACAAATCCACTAAAACATTTAAGAAGTATGATTGGGATGCTTTCCGTAATCAATATGTGGGATATGTTTATCAAGAATACTATTTAATTGAAGACATGACGATTGCTGAAAATGTGGCGATTGCCCTCAAACTCCAGAATTATAGCGAAGATGATATTAATGAAAGGGTTAAGCATGTTCTTGAATTAGTAGGACTACAAGACTATAGCGATCACAAACCAACAGAGATTAGTGGAGGACAAGCTCAACGTGTAGCGATTGCACGTGCTTTAGTGAAAAATCCTCGGCTTATTTTAGCGGATGAACCAACAGGAAATCTTGATAGTGAAACAGGTAAAGCAATTCTTGAATTATTAAAAGAATTGTCTAAAGAACGTTTAGTAGTAATGGTAACGCATGACTTAGAGTTTGCGTATAAGTATGGGGACCGCGTTATTGAGTTAAAAGATGGGGAAATTATTTATGATACCTATGAAGATGATTTAGCAACTAATATTTATGAAGGTAATGAAGATTTTACTAATGTTATTCGTTTACCTAAAGGGAAAAAGTTGTCCAGTTATTTAGTTAATTATATAAATAAACTTATTAGCGAAAATGATGATATTTACTTCTTACATTTAGGAGAAACCCCACCTACTAACTTAGATACTCCTAGTATGGTGGAAAAAACTGTTACTCCGTAAATAAATAAAGAAGTAGTTAATGAAGACTTACATTTAACCAAAAGCCATCTACCGTTCAAATATGCGATTAATATGGTGTGTAGTAGTTTCTTAAAGAAGACAAAGAAACTCATTTTAATGTTTCTATCGATTGTTTTTGCCCTCCTTTTTATCGGAGTTGCCTTTAATTTCGGTATGTATGATGTCCATAAAGCTAGCGTCTTAACCTTTGAACAAGCAGGTTTAAAACTGATTCCCTTAGATAGATATATCACACGTTGTGTTGAGGATAATTGTCACAGTTACTATGCTTCGCAGTCCTATGACGAAGAAAAGTATCAAGAATTCACCGAAAAGTTTCCTGATATTAGAATTCTTAGTAGTTATTATGGTTTTGTTCAAGTTGAAGGCTTGCGTTCTATTTTAGATGATCAATACTTTATTGGCATTAATTCAGATGTTTCTAAAATAACCATTTTAGAAGAAGATATCTCAGGTCTAAATTACTATGGTAGTATACCTAGTGATAATGAAGTCCTTATCACCGATTATTCTTTAGAAGTTTTAGTTACATTGACAGTTTTATCTAAATCAGATAACTATGATACTTACATTGGTAAAAGTATCAAGGTGGAGGGGGTACCTCTAACTATTTCTGGCATTGTTTTTACAGGTGTTGATAAGTTTCACAAGTACCGAGAAACTTCGCGATTTCCAGGGGAATTCTACTATAATATGTCATCGGGTGTATACGACCACATATATGTTAATCGTAACACTTTTTATGAAGTTCTTAAGTTTGATACAACGCATATCACTATTGATGATTATTTATTTTTCTTAAGCGAGTATACTCATTCTGATGCTTCATATCAGGCACTTACTATTGGTAGATTTCCAGAACAGGATAATGAAGTTGCCTTAACAAAATCAGCACTAGAAGAAAAGAGTAAAGATTATGCTTTAGGTACTACCGTAACGATTGAACTAGCTGGTATGGACCCGCAAACATATAATCTAGTCGGTATTATCGATGATGTTGATAGACCGTTTATTGTCATGTTTTCTAGGACACGATATGAAGAAATCATTGATATTCTAAATGAACGACAAATGGTGGCGGTGTTATCAGAAAGTCAAAACGAGAATATTAACTTTTTCCGTTTTATAGAAAAATATCAATATCGCCATGACACTGTTTATACAAGCGAGATTTATTTTATTCAAAAGATACTCGACCAACTACAAACTTTATTCTATATCATCGGTGGCTTATTCTTAATTTTTGGTAGTGTCTTAGTTTTCACTTTTATTCTCTTTACGATTAGTGATAAACAAAAAGAAATTGGAATCTTAAGAGCCCTAGGGGCAAGTAACAGTGATATTAGCAAGATCTTTATCACTGAAGGGGTTATTATTGCCTTTGTCGCCAGTATCGTGGCGAATATCTTAATCGTTATCATGATGCAGATTATGAATAATACCTTTACTAAAGCGATGGAACTAGATGTTGTAATTATCTATAACAACTTACTCACAAATCTACTTATAGTATTAATTGCGATCATTATGGTGACTATCGCAACCTTTGTGCCCATTAGACAAATCACCAAAATGAAACCAATTAAGGCCATTAAAGGGTAGGTGGAGATTATGCTAGAATTACGAAACTTAACCAAAATTTATGAAATAAATGATAAGCAAATCGTCGCTTTAAAAAACGTTAATGTTGTTTTTGGCAAGTCTGGTTTTGTGGTTATCTTAGGTAAAAGTGGTAGTGGTAAGTCTACTCTCTTAAATCTCATCGGTGGGTTAGATGAACCTACTAGTGGTGATATCATTTTTAAAGGTAATTCACTTAAAGATTTTACTGATAATCAATGGGATGAATATCGTAATACTTTTGTGGGCTTTGTATTCCAAGATTTTAACTTGTTAGAAGAATACAGTGTTAAGAAAAATATTGCCTTAAGTTTAGAGTTAATCGGTTATCCAAAAGCACAAATTGATCAGCGTGTAAAAGAAATCCTTGTGAAAATCCAACTAGAAGGATTAGAAAAGCGAAAACCAAAAGAACTAAGTGGTGGGCAAAGACAACGGGTAACTTTAGCGCGGGCTCTTGTGAAAAATCCCAGCATCATCCTATGTGATGAACCGACAGGAAATCTTGATACTGCGACAGGTAAGCTGATTTTAGGCACCCTGAAAGTACTATCAAAAAATCATCTTGTCATCATGGTTACCCATGATGAGGAGTTTGCGAAAAACTATGGTGAGCGGATTATTGAACTTAAGGATGGCGAAATAATTCGCGACATTGAAAATAATTCTGAGAAAAATATCATTGAAACTCCTTCTGGTGTCATTTTCGATATTAGTAAGGATAAAAGCATTCCTGAAAGCGTCATAAATTATTTAAATGACAAGTTAGAACAAGCCGATACTGATCTTTACTTGACTTTATATCGCAAAACGGCTTTACCAAGATTTATCGATGTAGAAAAAGCACAAGATGTTAACATTGAAACAGGTGCATATATTAGTGAACCTCTCATCTTGAAAAAACCCAAATTCCACTTTAAGAACTGGATTAAGTTAGCTTTTCATAACCTTATGACCAAAAAGGTTAAACTGGCGTTAATGTTGTTTTTGTTTACTTTATCGCTTACTTTTGTGGGCGTGGGATTAACATTAAGTCTATATGATGCGCAGGAAACTGTTTATCAGACCTTCCAAAAGGGTAATATTACGATCATTCCCTTTGTACAAAATTATGAAGATTGTAGAGGTTCAGTTATTTACTGTGGCTATGATGAAATTGGGATGAACTTACATGATATTGAAGCACTTCAAAAGGCATTTCTAACGTTAAATATCTTTCTAACTGATAAATATAGCGGAATGTCAATTAGCAATGGTTTTCATGAGGAGAATTTGTTTTATCAAGATTTCTTCACGTGAATTGGTTATTTAGATAGTGATAAAAATCTTGATTATATTGGTACCTTCCCAGAAAATAGCAAGCAAGTTTTAAATACTTATTAAATGGCTTTGATGATTCGTCACTTTGGCTATCATGAGGTTGAAACTGATGAATAATTAATTGGTAAACAGTTACCT
>JAAZCR010000121.1 GCA_012513195.1 Bacilli bacterium
CACATATACCACAACAGATATCACTATTTGCGATAATAGAAAACCTTTCACGCGCTCTTTGACATACTCCGCAACACTTAAACCATTTTTATCTTTCATATCAAGACTTAATAGTGTTTTTAAAGTATCTTTCAGTTTTTTCTTACTAGAATAAAACAGTTCATTTACATAGTATCTATTTAAGGTGTTTTTCTCTAACACAAAGCCATGTTCTAATAATATTTTAATAATATCAGTTTTTCCTATTAGTAATGCGATACTCAATGGATTTAGGGCATCATCTATTGGTTTAGCACCATGATCAAGAAGATATTGAACATAATCAATCTCTCCAATTTCACAGGCAAGATAGAGCGGAGTAACTTTTTTATGATTTACAAAGTTCACATCTTCTCCATTTTCAACTAAATATTTGATAATCTCGAAGTTTCGATGCACAATCGCAATCATTAGTGGTGAATACTTCTTTTGACCTTTTATAAAGATGGTGCCACCATACTTATATAATAACTTAACTAATTCTAAGTTCTCTTTTATAATCGCATAATGTAGAGGTGAATAAGTTCCGTAGTTAGGATTAGCCCCTTTTTCTAATAATACCTCCGCAATATCCAGATGTTCGCCAAAAATAGCTGCTTGTAACGGAGTATTTTTACCACGTACTATGTTTACTTCATAACCTTCATTAATAAAGAACTCCACTATCGCTTTATTACCATTGTAACATGCTGAAATAAAGTAATCTGCAAAGGTATATTTACTTGGATAATTAATTGAATACAAATAATGGAAAACTTGATTAGCATTAGAGTTAATCGCTAAGACATAGGGGTCATCAATTATGCCATTTTGCTTACTCATGCCCCGTTTTTCAATGATGTATTTTAAGAGATTCACATCATCATTCATGATGACAACTTCACTAATCGTCACGTTATCTTTATTTATAATAGTTAAATCAGCACCCTTATCAATAAGGTATTTAACCGCATCATTCTTTTCATGTAAATAAGCTACAAACACAGGTGTTAAATCCATATCATTACGACTATTAATGTCTAAGCCTAGTTTTAAAAGAGCATCGATGATTTTTAACGCGTTAGCTCGCGCAGCAGCATGAAGTAGTGTATCATTGTAGTAATTACGCGCATTCAAATCTATCTCATCATTACTGATGAACGCTTGAAACATATGTATATCATCATTCTCAAGTGCATCGATAAATATATGTTGAGGTCCATTGTCATTTTTAAATCGGCGTTCATTGTATAAAAACGTTAATAATGTTCCTAATGATATTTCATAATCAGGATTAATATTGTCATCAATGATAAATTCTTCTCCACTAATAATTGTATTAATCCCGTTTAAGATAAACTTAATTTCATCAATCGTACTATCCTTAGGTAAATATGGTTGAAGGTTAAGTAAATATTCTTTATCTAAGGCATTTAAGTAATCAACTAATTCACTAACAGTTATGGCTTCTTTTTCAAATAAATTATTTACCGCATTTCGTAATGCAAGTTCCATTTGATATGTTGTAATCTCATTATCATCTAAATCCCTTAAGATCTTGAAGATGGTTTTAAGTGGGTTAATATCTTTTTGATAGTAACCCCTTTGTAACTTTTCAATAATCGTTTTATTCATTTTTAATCCTCACTATTCTAATTTTAAATCCATTTCACTTTTTATTTAATTTAATAATTTTGTAGTTAAATCCACCTCTAATAAAGCATTTACTTTATCAGGTAAATCATCTTTAACTTGTAATCCTTGTTCACAGTAAGTTAATGCTTCTTGAAGATTGTTATTGAGGTAATACTGATAATATGCCTTTATACGGCAAGCGATAACATCATTATAATTGATTATATCTTTAATATTTTTTAAGATAGTGATGATTAAGCTCAAAGTATTTATGTCGAACACCATTTCTATTTTGTTCATGTGCAAACTCAAACATTAAGTTCATATCTTTTCCTTTTAAACTAATGGGACTAACTTTATATATAAAGTACACCAATGACATTATCGCTAATACCAATATCGCTTTAAAGTTTGCAAACCGATATATTACTACTAAAAATAAGTTTTGAAGTAATAGGCCCCAGTTCCAACTAGGAAATGGCGAAGGTTTAGATTAAGTTCCATTTATTATCGATTTCCTTCCAGTATAAGAAAAGAAATCTAACCACATAAAATGTTATCCCAATAATTCTTTAAAATCTGCAATGTAATAACTCTTAAATTACTTAATAGTATGTTATGGATTACTGCTAATAAAAAAGACTTATAGTATAGATGTTGTACGTAAATGTTGATTATCGACTATATGAAAATAGGAAAGAAGAAATGCTGCTGCTACCATAAAAAAGATATCAGCCATATGTATTAAACATTTCTACACATTTTCCCCTCCAATTTTTACAAGAATATGTTTTATTTAATGTGGATAAACAATAACTCTTGTGAAAACACAAGAGTTAATAATGCTTGCTATTTCTTATGAATAAATGTACTAAAGTTTCATCTAATGTAGTGAAATGGGTGTTTTCATCTATTCATTTGCTCACGCACTTTTTCAACCTATAATCTTAGGCTGAATTTTTTTCTTTTGCTTTAGCCATTTATTTATCTAAAATAGATTATATCTTATTACTATTTATATAACTAGATAAGATTGTGAATTTCTCAAAATTGATCATTAATGACAATTTGACAAATAACAGTACTAAATATTAAGAAAAAGTTTACATCAATATCACGAGGATATTCATGAAAATAGGTCCAATTCAAAAATGTCTTATTCAATTTACGGATACTTTCATCAATGAACTGGTCTTCTTGGCTACTAATGAATGATTTTAACACTTTTTTGATTAATTCTTTATCATTATTAGGTAATAGTTCATATAACTCAGCTATATTTCTTTCATTATTAAACACTTTTTCATTTTTCAATAGAATATACTTTAACGCTAATTCCACATCCAACGCAAAGTTTATCATCGCTGTTGTATAATATTTCGCTGCATCTGCATAGTTATCTTCCTTAATCGCATCAGTACTGTATTTGTATAATAGCCCCGCTGCATCAAAGAAGGAAACGACATCTGCTTGTAATAATTTTAAATTTGTCAATAAAATCAACTCCTAAATCATGTTATTCCCATTTACTTAATTTCTTTTTGCGTTTGATAAAACGCTCATTCTGACTTATATACGACCATCTACGACATTTTAAGATTAATTTTCTTCCTTCAGTACTTCTTGTATATACTAAGATAAATTTACCAGCTCGTTTTTCCAAATGGTCTCGAAAAATACTAACAACATTTTTATTAATACCAATGATACTTGGACAAGCATAACTCAAGTAATAACTTAAGCCCCAAGGATACTTCTTTATAATTAGATAACGCGGATTATCGATGGCACTTAACAACTCCCTCATCGCCTCAACGAAGATCCCTTTTTCTCTCGTTGTCGCATTTTCAAGATAAACTTCCACACAGGTATTATCTTTATTCTTTTTCACCCTTACCAAAGCATGGGGTGACTTAATCTCGCCAATATCTTGAAGAGTTAGTAAGATACATCTACCTAGAGTCTTAATGGTGTTTATAGGCGAGATAAAATTTAATAACTTATAGTACGCGAATACACAATAATATATCACTACGCTAATCGTGATAAGGTATAAGGCACCATTTAGGAAAGATACGTTAAGAAGCGGAACATTAATGAATCCCCAGATCAAAGATATCAGGATATTTGATAAGATGAAGGCATTTAATCCATTAATAAATACAAACCGCTTAGGTTGGGTTTCTTCTGAAATTTCATCGATTTCGACTAGATTGTGGTTTGATGTTTCCTGTAACACATTAAACCAAGCCTTGCGCATCTCATCCCGCTTCCTACTTAACTCCAACATTTCCGCATTAATCTTTTTTATTCCTGCTTCATTAAATGGTGGTTTAATCACATCAAGCCTATCAATACCACTTTCAATCACATTTTTCGAATAGCTAGGACCAATAAAGGATGCAAAACGTCTTTGGAGAATCTCATAATCAGTAGATACGATTTGGTTCTTATTATCAAAGATATAAGCAAGAAGTTTACCTTTAATTGTAGGATATATTACATCTGTTGGCTCGATCGTTACCAAATGCCAGATATTAGCTGTCTAATTAGGATTATTCTTATCAACCCGAATAGCCCTCCCCCGCATTTGGTTTGATTGGACGAAACTACCGATGAAACTTGCAAGGATTAAACTATTAATACAAGGAGAGTCCCATCCCTCCCCTAAGAGAGATTTGGTCCCAATTAAGATATTGAGGTGGCCCGCTTCAAATAACTTAGTAATGATCATAACTTTATTTTTATTCTTACCCTTAAAGTCAACTTCACTATAATTGGTATTAGGTATATTTTTTACATTTAATTCAATACCCTCACTTATACTAAGTTGGCTAACTTGTTCGATTAGGTTATTAGATAAGATTACTAAAGTTCCTGATACTACTCCAATCGGAACATCGGGTAGATTATGAAGTAAGCGATCAAAGATACTTACTATCCCCATCACCTTAGGCATATCTTCAGTACCAATGAATTTAACCATATTCTTCCTAATATAATCAGTTAGGATAACCATTCTTAAATCTTTACCTAAAGAGGTATATTCACTATGGGCAATATCTACAATACTATTTAACTTACCAATAGATGATATTAATAACCTGGTTAATTTTTCATTTGTGACTAATTTAACCTTACCCCGTTCAATTAATCCTTGAGTTTTAAGCTTATCTTTTATTTTTTCACTGAGTTCCTTAGAAAAGACTTGTGAATTATCGATGATAAACTGTAATGCTACTTCCGCATATGTCAATTTGAAATGAGGTAATTTTCCACTAGGAGAGACTAGTTTAATGAGTCTTTGTGGTACATGGATATTATTTGATTTTGCCAACGTAAATAAAGCGATATATTCTTTCGCATGTTCGATTAGATACTCTTCATTATATCTATTTATATTTCTAATTAACTCTGGAAACTCTTCACTATTTAAAACCTCTTCAATGGCATTATTGACAGTTAGTTTGAATTTTTTTAATTCTTCAATTTCCGATTCAGTAGGATAATTAAAATAAACATAATCTTGATGTGGACATAAGGTTTCCTTGTTAACTAATTCCGTTACTGGAATTTCCTCATCAATTTCACCACAAAGTGCGATATATTTATTCCATTCTGTGGGATTACTATCATAGGGTGGTGTAGCTGTTAAGGCGATAATTGTTACATCATTTGCTAGAGCATGGATAAACTTTTCGAGGGACGCTTGCCACTCATTACGTAAATGGTGAGCTTCATCAAGGCAGATAGTTTTAACATTATGATTTCTGAGTGACGATATTAAGTCAAACTTACTATAATCAACTTCTTCAGTAGTGCCTTCTAACTCATTCTCAACTACCTCTTTTTGCTTATTAATGGCAGCGTGTAAGCTCTGATAAGTTACTGAAGTGATAAGTCTAAGCTCCATTAAATTAGTAGAAAAATATTCACATACATCTTCATCAGGATTCAGAAACATCTCTTGAAATCTTTCTAACCATTGTTGACGGATGGTAATTGTTGGTGAGAAGATGATACAAGGTTGATTTAGTCTTCTAATTAACTCTAAACCAAGAATAGTTTTGCCACTTCCAGGAGGAGCCACAATATGAATCTTATTGTCTTTAGTATGATTCGTGATATTATTTAATATCGCTTGTTGGTAATCACGAAATACACCATGGAACTGAATATTTTGAAAATCTTTCACAACTATCCCCCGAGAAAAAAGTCTACTTTCCCTAATTGTACAAGGTAACAGCAAATTCTTCAATAAATAATTAGAAATTAAATAAGGTTATTACTAGATATTAATTAGTAATAACCACGAATATAATTATATTTCTGTAATCGTATAAGGA
>JAAZCR010000122.1 GCA_012513195.1 Bacilli bacterium
CATTTTTTTTATACAAAAATGGTGTGAGTTTATTCACCCACACCAAAAATTATAGAACCGAAATAGGTTACAGTAATGTAACCTATTTTTTTAATTACTTTGACAATTGGACGATAATGTTTTACAATGGAGTCATGTTTTTTAAAGAAAGGTTAAAGGGATGAAGTACCTAATCTTTGTAATTCTTAGTGTGCTACTAATATTAACTGGATGCCATGTTAAGAATCAAACTACTGTTACCACCACATTAACGACGGAAGAAAGAACGTCAACAACAGAAAACACAACTACAGAAGATTTAGGAGTAACCCCAACAAAGGAACCAATATTACCTTCAGTAATAAGTAATAATATGATTTTTCAACAACATAAACCGATTCGCGTCTGGGGTAAAGCAGAATCAGGAGTTATCATTAACGTTAAAATGATTCGCGATAAAGACCAAGAAGTAATTTATAGCGATAAAGTTACTACTGGTGAAGATGGTAATTGGTTAATCGAATTCCCAGCGCTTGAGGGCTCATTTGATAAATATTATTTTGTCATTAGCGACCTTTTACATGAGATAACGATTAACGATGTTGTTGGAGAAGTGTGGGTTGCTGGTGGTCAATCGAATATGGATGTAGAGTTAAGATATATTATCAATGGTCGTTACTATTTAAACACCGCGAACTATGAACATATCAGAATCTTTTACCAAAAACTAACCCCATTTGATAATAACAACGCTGACTTTTCATACTTTCCTGAGTTTGATGTTCAAGATGGGCAGTGGGTAAAAGCGATAAGTGGTGATAATGTTGCTAATTGTTCAGGTATAGGTTATATTTTTGCTTTGACATTATATAATGAGTTAAATGTTCCAGTAGGAATTATTAATACCTCAAAAGGTGGTAGTAGCATCCATACTTGGATGAGTAGAGAAATTATCGATAAAACATCAGAAGTTAAATCTTATGTTCAATCAATTGGTGCTTATAAAACACCATCAACTTGGAATAACTGGCGTAACAACAAAGAATTCTGGCAACAAAACTATAATCAAGCTACGGCCATGTACAATCATAAGATTGCACCTTTGACAAACCTGAACATTAAAGGGTTTGTCTGGTATCAAGGAGAGAATGATTGTAAAGTACCAGGATACTATTACTACGCTTTAAATGCGTTAATAAAAGATTATAGTGAGAAGTTTAGAACGGAGAATTTACCGTTTGCAATTATCCAATTAGCTCCTCGTAGTGATATTACTCAAGATTTTTATCCTGATTTCTTATTAACACAACACCGAGTTGTAAAAGATCATCCTGAAACTCGCGCTATAATCCCCATTCATGATCTTGATTTAACCTGGAACTATGGCGATTATTACGATCGCCAACCAGTACATCCTTTAGATAAAGTTCCCGTTGGAACTAGAGCTGCTAAAGCGATGTTGACATTAATATATAATCATGAAATAGATTATTTAGCACCTGAATATACCCATCATGAATTAATCGGTAATGAAGTTCATATCTACTTTAATCATGCTGATTCTGGTTTACAAACCAAAAATAGTAATAAAATTAAGATGTTACAAGTTATTAAGAAAGATGGATCAAGAGTAAACGTTGATGGTACTATTCAAGGTAATAAAATTATTATTACTTATAATAACTGGGATGAAATTCAATTCATAGCATATGGTTATGCAGCGATGAATCATGATGCGAACTTGTTCAACGCGTTAGATGTACCCGTAGTCCCATTTAAGATTAAATTAGTTTAAGTCTAAACATCTTACCTCCTAATTAACTTATATATGAATGTTTATCATGAAATCAGGCATAATAAAAATAAACTAAATATTAGGAGGTAACCATGGAAGATATAAAGAAGCAAAATAGCGTACCAGAAGATAAAAAAGATAAATCGAAATCCATTATAGTAGATTATTCCATCGATAAAGATTTACAAGTTAATAAAGATAGTCGAGAGGATATCGAAATAGGTGAAGAACATACACCTGAAAATAAAGAAAGAAAAACCGAAAAAATATATATGCCATAATGAAAAGAATCCTTTTATCATACCGATAAAGGGATTTTTTATATAATTTTATATGATTAAAAATTCACAATTTGTTTAGTATATTATTGGAAAAACCTTTGGGATTTATGTATAATTAACTCTAGAGACTTTATAGGAGGACGACATGAAACCGAAACTAGAAATCAAGAATCTTCATGCTAGTGTAGAAGATAAAGAAATACTCAAAGGTGTTGATTTAACTGTCCAAGGTGGTGAGTTCCATGTTATTATGGGGCCAAATGGAACTGGTAAATCAACATTAGCTTCTGTAATAATGGGGAATCCTAAATATACAGTTACACAAGGTCAAATACTACTAAATGATGAAGACATTACGGAGATGCCTGTGGATGAACGGGCACGTAAAGGTCTCTTCTTGGCGATGCAATATCCCCAAGAAGTACCAGGGGTAACTAATTCGGATTTCATTAGAACCGCAATTCAAGCACGCACTGGTCAAACTGTTCCTTTATATAAATTTATAATGGAATATGACCGCGCGATTGAACGGTTAAAGATGAATAGCGACTTACCTCATCGATATTTAAATGATGGCTTCTCAGGTGGAGAAAAGAAGCGGAATGAAATTTTACAATTACTAATGTTAAAGCCTAATATTGCGATACTAGATGAAATCGACTCTGGTCTTGACGTAGATGCCTTAAGAATTGTTGGTGATGCGGTTAATTCAATGCGTAGCGAAACCTTTGGTTGTTTAATGATAACTCATTATCAACGGATTCTCGATTATATTAAACCAGATAGAGTCCATGTAATGATGCAAGGCAGAATCGTCAAGAGTGGTGGTATTGAACTAATCGAAAAGATTGATAAAGAAGGTTACGATTGGATTAAAGATGAATTAGGCATCGAAGATGAACGAGTAATTATTGAAGAGGAAAATGCACGTCCATCATTACTAGGTGAATGCGCGACGCGTAAGGCATTAGAATAGTGATTGGAGGAATCTACATGTATAAAGATTCACAGTTTGAGAGCCTTAAGAACAAGCAGTCGATTCATCTAGAAACGACGCAATATCCGCGCATTGGTAAAATTAAGATGGAAAATTTTGCGTTTGATAATATAAAGACCAGTTTAGTAAAAGAAGATAAAGTTAGTGAACTACCAGATGAGATAAAAAGTAAAATTGATGATTTTGAAAACATCATCGTGTTTAAGGATGGCAATATTATCTATACTAACTTAAATGAAAACTTCAATAGTATTAAAATTACTAGTTTGTTTGATGCTTTAGATAATAATGATCAAGAAGTATTAAGTTTACTTGAAGAACATCTACAAACACTTAATGACGATCGTTTAGTAACATTAAATAAAACTCATTTAAACAGTTTCTTATATATAAAAGTACCTAGAAATCAAATCATTAAAGAAACTCTTAAGGTTTATATTTTAGGTAGTCGTGATCTAGCACACATGACTTTAATAAACCTTGAGACAAATAGTGAACTAACCATAGTGGAACATTTAGAGAGTTTACAATCCATTCGTTTTAATTACATCAGTGAAACCTATGTAAAAGATAATGCGAAATTAAACTATATCGCTATCGATCGTTTAAGCGATAATACGACAGCTTTCATTGGACGCAATGGTTACGTGCAAAATGATGCTAGTTTAGTATATGCTTTAGGACAATTGAATGATGGAAATACTTTATCGAAGAATCATATCAAGTTAATTGGACGTAACTCTTACGCGGAAAGTCGAAATGTTTTGTTTACTGATAAAGATAATACTCATATTGTATTGATAAATATGGAACATCTAGCCCCTTATAGCGTTGGTTTTATTAACAACCATGGTATTGTTAAAGATAAGGGTTATTTATTTGTTGATGGGGTTGGTAAGATTCATCGTGGTATGAATGGTTCTAACTCCCAACAAAGCACAAGTATCATTAATTTATCCGATGAAGCAAGAGTGAACGCCAATCCATATTTATTGATTGATGAATATGATGTTAACGCTGGTCATGGGGCTGCTATCGGTAAAGTTAATGAAGACCAACTTTATTATTTAATGAGTCGTGGTCTTTATAAACGGGATGCCGAGAAACTCATTATCTTTGGTTTCTTAACCCCCATCTTAGAACTAATTACGTCAGAAAATATCAAAACAAGTTTCATTAATACCATCGACAAAAAATTATCAGATGATTGAAAGCGATGATAATAATATGGATGTATACAGTATTAGAAAGGATTTTTACATCCTTGTTAATAGTGATATCGTTTATTTAGATAACGCTGCTTCAACTTTAAAACCTAAACCAGTTATTGATATGATCAATTATTACAATGAACGTTTAGGCGTAAACGTTCATCGCGGTGTTTATCGGTTAAGCCACGAAGCTACGGAATTATATGAAGGTGTACGGGAAAAAGTGGCTCAGTTATTAAACTGTCGCTTTGATGAGGTTGTATTTACCCGTGGTACCTCGAGTGCTCTCAACCTCATAGCCTTAAGTTTAGGAATGAAAATCATTGAGCCTGGTGATGAAATTATTACCACGGAATTAGAGCACCATTCTTCAATGCTGCCGTGGCAAAATGTGGCCCGTAAGAAAAATGCGAAACTGGTTTTTGTACCGTTAGATGAGGATAAACGGATAACAGTAGAAAATTTTAAAAAAGTATTAACTGATAAAACAAAAGTAGTTGCCATCAATTATGTATCTAATACAATGGGGTATATTACACCCATTAAAGAGATTATTCGATTAGCTCATGAAAAAGGGGCAATCGTCATTGTGGATAGTGCTCAAGCAGTACCACACATGCCAGTGGATGTCAAAGACTTAGATTGTGATTTTCTCGCCTTTTCTGGTCATAAAATGTGTGGACCAACTGGTATTGGTGTGCTTTATGGTAAACATCATCTGTTAGAAGAGATGGAACCAGTAGAATTTGGTGGCGATATGATTGAAACAGTAGAACTTGAGTGTGCTACTTATAAAGAACCACCATATAAATTCGAAACAGGAACACCGATAATTGGTGGGGCTATTGGTTTAGGGGCAGCTATTGATTATATTAATAAGATTGGCTACGATTTTATCATGAAACAAGATCAACTCTTACGTGATTACATGTTACAAGAGATGAAGAAGATTCCAGGCATTACGATTTATAATCCCAAAACGGATACAGGAATTGTCA
>JAAZCR010000123.1 GCA_012513195.1 Bacilli bacterium
CACTTGCGATGAGGTCGATTACTGTTCCTAAAATACTTGCTGGGAAGATTGCGAGGAAACTAAGAAGTATTAATAGGAGCAACATTACTACGTATTTTTTCCATTCTTGTTTAAAGAACCAAAACAAATTTCGATATACTCTAAGCATTACCCACCACTTCTTTTTCTTTATAATCCAAATAAGTAATATCATATCTTTAGTAATAAATCAACTAAAAAACGCAAAAAGTTGTAAAATATTTTTCTAGATATATTTAGAAAATTTTGTCGATTAAAAAGATATCGCCTTGACTGAAAAAATGCGATATCTTTTACATCTCAATACTTACAATTTCCTGTTCAAGTCTTACTCTTTTATTTATCATATATCTAATTACTTCATAAAAATCTTGATATTCTACTTGATTTAACAATTCTTGAAGTTGCTTTTCATATTCAGAACCTATAGAGAGCGCATACTGTTCATAACGTTTAAGGGTAGCTAAATCCATATATAATGGTTTAAATGGTATACCTGTTTTACTTTTTAGATGATTAAAAATGCGGAAACCACCTAAATCGATATCACCCCAGTGATAAAAAGTAAGATAAGGATTAAAATCATACAACATTTTTAAGAAGGTTCTTCTCAATTCATTATGATAACCACCGAGATAGATTACCAATTCATCTTGCGCTTTATAGGTATGAAAACTTGTTAGATTTTCAATCGTAACGACCTGCTTTACATCCAATTCTAATATCTGTAAATTACGCAAAATATTAGTACTTAAACCAATCGATCCTGTCATTTTATGTAAATCGATGACTTGTATACCATTTTGGAACTTCCCCTTACCTTTCAAATATACATATCCAGGATTCGTTAATATATTTTCTTCTGCTAAACAATCAACCTCAAGACCATAAGGACCAAATTCTCTCATGATGGAAACAAGTTTATTTTCTAATAATTCGAAATATTTCGAGTTATTAAATAATTTAATACTAAAAAGGCGTTTGGGGATTTCTACATCTTGCTTAAGAATCATATCTAGAGTAAATAAGATATCTTGCGCAAATTTAAGATCATTTAAGCTAAAATACTTATCAATGCTTTCGCCCTTTTTAAGACGATTAATTAAATATCCTACAAATTCTTTTATCCAAGTTGGATGGTCTTCATATAGTTTTAAGAATTCCATCATATGTGCTTCTAAATCTTTTTTGCTAGGGCGCTGTAATTCATGATAAATCATATCAACATAATCGATATTTAAAATGATGCGTTCAATGATGTTACCCTCTTCATATTTTTGCCATTCAATTTTTATTAAGTTTTCTTTTTCTAAAATTTTACATACTTCATTGATTTCTAATTTATATTCTACATTTGTAGGATGAAAATAGTCTCTTAAGGTAATTGGTGTGAACTTAAAATCAATCTTGCGATTTATTTGGTTTTCCCCACGAAAGAGTTTACTGTTTTCATACTTATCAATTAGTTTATTTAAGAAAAAACTTCTATAATTTATCATGTTGGAACAACTCCACATAAGACGCATTATCATCATGGTAAACCATGAGAGTTGTTTTTACATAGGGACTTATTGTTTCAACCTTTTGTGGGGGTGCAGCCAAGATTATTTGTAAGTTTAAGTTTAGTCTGTTAAAGAAGGTCATCATGCTTTCAATGCGATTATCATCCATCTTATCAAAGGCTTCATCGAATAAGATTAAACCAATCGAATCATCATAGGAGTTACTATGGTAAAGCTGGATAAAGCTCGCTGCGATGGCGACATAGAAAGGTGTTTGTGTTTCACCGCCACTTTTCTCTCGCCCTACTTTATTGTAAGAGGAAGTGTTGTTGTTACTATGAATGATTTGAATATCGTAATCCATATACGAACGGTAATCCGTGTACTCTTCAAGGGCTTTTTGTGACTCATCATCACTGATACTAATCCTACTAAACAACTCCTCTAATGCTTCTCTATGTTGATTTTGATACGTTTCCGAAAAGAGAGTATTACCACCAATATTAGAACGATCCATAATCATTTCATAAAATTTTTGTTTAGTTTTACTTATATACCATTTAAATCGATATTCATCATTACCAAACCGAATGCCACTTAAAGCTTCATTCAATTTCGTAAATTCGCGTTGAGCTGTGTAAATATATTCCTGTAATTTTGAGATAAACTCATCTTTAAATTGTTCTTCAGCTTTCCGCTTGGCATCTCTAATCTTTTCTTCATACTCCACGACTTTACTTTCCCGTAAAATTTTCGCTTCCCGATAATAAGTATCCATGCCTAGAATACCTGTTTCTGCACTAAAATCATATTTGCGATTATAAGTCCATTGAAGTTCTTTTAATTCTCCTAACTTCTTCTCGAGTTGTGTTTCTAACCCCTTCTTTTGTGAAGAGTAAATCTCTATGATTTTTTGATAATCATTTTTATAACGTTCTAAACTATTTTGATATCTTTTTTTAGCTTGTTGTAATAAATGACTTAATTTAAGTGCAGTATTTCGTAAATTATCAGTTAGATTTAAGTACTCATTTTGTAAACTATTAATATTATCCATAATAATTCTTTTATTGACATTTAAATCATTACGGATACCTTCAATATCTTCTTTATCATTCTGTAGTTGTCTAAGTTCATTTTCAGTTTTACTAATCTTAAATTGTAAATCTAAATAGGAACTACGATCAATATCTTTAAGTTTTTGTTCATAGTCTCTCTTTCTATCCTTGTATTCTTCAATCGTAATAAACAAATCACAGTTTTCATAAACATAATTCAAATCGATATTATCACATAAAGAATATACTTTTTCGATTTGGTTAAGTTGAGTCATTAAATCATCTAATTCTTTTAGGAGCAATTGTTCTTCTTGTTCCTTTTTTTGTAGTTGTACTTTATAAGCTTCTTTACCGATAAAAGGTTGTTCATATATGTCTTTTTTGATTTGTCTTGCGGTTTTATTTTGGTAAACCATGCACGTAGGAGTTATCGCGACATTATACTTTTGTAAATCTTCGACTTTATCACATCTGATTACTTTATTAAGCAACATGTTTGCGTATAACCTTGCATAATAATGCTCCGTTGAAATCATATAGGCTAAACTATCAGCATTTATATCTTGATACTCTTCTAGTTGTTTGGTATTAACTAAACCAACAGTATGAATATTTAAAGCAAATTTAACCCGTTCGTATACTTCTAAAGCAAAATCGAAATATTCAGGTTCTACAAACAAATTAAACCTTTGGGTATTTAAATAACCTTCAATCGCGTTTCGCCATAAATCATCTTTAATATCGATTAGTTCACAAAAAATCTTTGGTTCAAGATCTTTACCATAGTGCTTTGATAATTGGTTACTGATTTCACGATGTAAGTTAGTCACATAAGATGGATAGATTAGTCTTTTTTTATTTAATTCTGCTATTTCATTTCTTACTTCTTGAAGATTTGTTCTAACTATTTCAATCTTGTTTTTTAATGTCCCTTTCTTTTCGGAAAGGCTATTACGATAATTTTTTATTTCTTGCGCTAAAGTATTAGTAACTAAACGAAAAGTTGTGATATTATCTTTGGTTATTTTTTTATCTTTATAGTCGTAATATGTAGATAAGTTTGTTATATTTATCTTATCTTCTAATAACTGAGTAATAATCCCAAAACTATGCTTTAATTTTTCTACTAGTTTACTCCTTCTCATTTCTAAATTCTCTAGTTGGAGTTCAAGATCCCTGATTTTATTTTCTAAGTCTTGAACTAACTTAAAAGTATCGTTATTTATTAACGATATTCTTAAATCATTTAAATATTTTTGTTGATCTTCCATTTTTTGTTTTAGAGAACTTAGACTTTGATTAGTATTCTCAATATCGATGATAGTTTTAGATAATTCGTTATTTTTCGAGTTTATTTTTTCTTGGTTTTGGTCAACTAAAGCATGTCTTATAATATATTCTTGCATCTGGATGTTGTTCTCTAGTTGAAGATATTCCTGATATGTCTCGTCAATTTTGGTTAAATCATTCAATTGATGTTTCACCTTATCAAGGTGTATTTCAAACTCTTTTAAAGTATTAATGTTTTGTTTTAAATATTCAATTTCGACTTCTTTCTTTTCAAGTAAATAATCATATACGAAATCTTTTACATTATTAATCGGTCGAAAAGCTAATGCTTTTTGGAGTAATAAGGTAAATCGTTCATTTAGTTGTCCAAAACGATGTAAAAAATCGCTCCGTGCTTTACTTAATGTTTCTAAAATCTTATAATCATACTCTTTAATTTTCGCTTTAAAATTGTTAATTTCACGAGGATGTTTACTATCTTCGAAAAATAAATTATCATCAAATCTTGTATTTTCAATACGGTAAAATAAGGTTTTGGGTGTTGATAAATCACTGGAGGAATCGATCACAACTCCAATGATAAAATAAGCATTTTTCTTTTCATCTAAGAATTCTAACGCGATGTGACTCGTAATATCACCATTACGGAGATACTGATTAGCATCATGACCTGTTTTACAACGTACGTATCCAATTAAGTCACGTTTGGTTTTATCATTAGCGGCACTATTAAACTGCTGTTTACCTGCCGTTAATACATAAAGCATGGCATCAAGAATGGTAGACTTACCAGCCCCATTCTCACCTGTTATGAGGGTGTTTCCTTCAAAAGTGAGCGTCTCATTGATAAAATAATGCCAATTGACAAGTTTAAGCCTCATCAGTTTCTTCATCTTCTTCACCCCCAAGGCGATAACTTTCGAGTTTTTCGCTGATTTTCATTATGTCATCAACTTTTATGACCATTAAAATCGTAGGATAGATGATAAGACGCGTATCACCTAAAGCATAATCGCTATCAAGTGGTTCAACGATGTTAAAACGTTTGAAAAGCCTGATGACATTTCGTAAAGTGGTTTTATCTAATTGGCGATTACGGATTTTCAAACAGTCATATCTAACTTTCAACTCTTCAATATTTATTAAGACATTTTGGGCCATTGAGATTTCTTTTAACTTTTCTTGGTAGATTTGTCTTAACAGTAATAACAAAATACTTTCATTAAGATTTAAGTTTAAACGATTGATGTTACTTAAGTTGTTTAAATGAATTACACCATAATCTTCATTTATTTCAACTTCCCAGTTAATGTAACTAAAGTACTCACTAAATAACTGTTTATGAGATAAGATAAAGTAATAGTCTTTTTTGTTATCTTCTTTAGCTTTCGTTAAGAGAGTAATCGATAATAACTTATTAGCGATACGAGCAAATTCATTTTTTTCAGTAGTATTTAAACTTTCATATAGTTCAACAAAGTTCATTTTATCCGCCTACTCCTCCAGATTTCAAAATCTCTAAAATAATAGCCGTTTATCGATATATAATTATCAAGTTTCTTAATCCGATAAATCATATGCTTACTACTTGCATATAAACGTATGTAAATGATAATAAGGAAATCCCTAATAGTACTGAAGGGAATTTGCGACGCATTGATGACTTCCTTATCACCTAACAAGTTATCAACATAATCATTAATAAAAGTTTTCGTTAAACGATTGCGATTTCGTTCTTTAAACTCTTCTATTCTTTTTAACCTTTCTTCTTCCGTTAGGAAGACATCTTCAATTGGTTGCGAAGCGAAATTACCTCTTCCTTCATGAGCAACATATAATGATTGATTATCAAGAAAACTCTGAGGAAAGATACCAAATAAAGGGATAATTTCCTCAAGATAATCATGTTTAAGTTCTAAATTGTTGTCTCTAAATTTATTTACGATATATTTCAATATAATGTTTATTTGTCCTTCAATATCCTTACTACTATTAAGTAAATACTTAATTCTTGTCATTGAAGTGCGAATGTATTGACTATTTTTCCGATCAATTTCTCTAATGATATCATCAATATGATTAAAAGCATAGATAATTTCATTCAACATTTGGCGCACATGAAGATAAGCTTCTTCAAGATTAGCCATTTTATTGGTATTAACTAATTCCTGACTTACTTGTCTGATAAATAGTTGATCATTACTATAACCTTCAAGTTTTTCGATAATAAAGGGGCGATATTTACTCACATTATCGCTAGTTTTTAAGCGTAAATAACCACCCTTATCTACAAAGTTTATCATATGGTCATCAAACTGTAACTCTAAGATTTCTTTTGGGGTTTTCATTTTTAAAACTTTTTCAATATATTTTTTAATATTTGAGTTAAGCGTCTTTAAACCATTAACTAATCTTTTGGTATTATCATATACTTGTTCTAAGACGATACTAGGATAGGCATTGGTTTGCCCATATAACAAATTATAAATGGTATATATATATCCTTGGTATTCTAACCGTTCATTTTTTAGAAGACTTTCCATGGTTTCAATAAAGGAAATCGCATAATCATGTAAATGTAAGGTTTCTACATAATTCGCGTTTTCTTCTTTGAAGATCCATCCACATTCAAGGAGTTTCCTAATCATTTTATTTGCCTGACCCCGAATGGATTTTTCATCATCTTTATCTTCTTCATAAAATACTGATAAAGCATCTTCACTTAACTTGGAAAAATAATCGCTAAATATATTAACTAATGTTTCTCGTTCAATTCCATGAGCAAGTAACTCATTAGTACTTCGATAAAATAAAAAAATGCAATCGGCATATATTCGTTTATTAGGTGAAGCTAATAAACTAAAGAATGAATCAGGTAATATTTCAAAGATGTTAGGATTCATGGTATCACCTATATAATATATAAATTGAGACTTATGGTTAATTGTATCATGAAGTAAATATTTTTCATAGAACAGAAAGTAATAGGGGTTGCGTCAATAATTATGTGTAAATGATTTTATAGGAAATCATCCTGTTGTTTAGTACTAGGTAATTAGTAGTTAGTATAGAATTATCATTTGATATAATGATGTATTAATAACCATAATCTTGATCAATAATATTAGGA
>JAAZCR010000124.1 GCA_012513195.1 Bacilli bacterium
ATTACCAGGAGTCCCTGAAGAGCCATTTACTCCATTTCTTAACAAGATACCGTCGGAAACGTCGATGTTAATAGCTTTGTTTCCTAGTCCGTTTTTACCTGAATTGCCACCATTTCCTCCATTACCTCCATTACCACCATCAGCACCGTCTCTTTGTTTTCCTACTTGGAATACTCCACTTAATCCATCAGCACCTTTTCCGCCATTACCACCGTTACCACCGTTTCCACCAATTAAATTAATTAATATAGATTCAGAATTATCTATAATGTTTATTACTTCAGTGTATATTGCATAATTGCCATTGCCGCCATGACCTCCATGATCACCGTCACCACCATGACTGCAATGGCCACCATGACCACCTTCTATATAAACACTTGCCATTATTTCAATTTTTCTTGTTTTAACACCAATGCCACCATTTCCACCTGAACAACCATCTTCTCCTCTACTTCCATTGTCACCATCTGAACGATTTTGGTTACTACTTGTATAATCTTGTGCATTATATCCATTAGTACCACTATTACCATTTTTACAATTGCTACCATTTCCGCCATAAATATAAGTATTTGGATTAGCTAATTTAACATAATCTCCTAAAATACCATAACCACCAAAATATGTGTTTCTATAGAGATTATTATCTTGTCCATTACCACCTCGTATAACAATCTTACCTTCACCAATTATTTCAATGTTATTTGCTTTAATTGCTGAAGTAATATATGATCCTGCAACTACTCCACCAATAATCGTATTTGTTCCATTGCTAATAATCCTTAAAGTTCCTGTCGATTCATAATTAATTGCATCATAATTAGGTATTGCGTTTAATGTTATATCATATAAGTGAAGAGTTAACTCCTCGTAATTTGTGTTAGCTTTTATACAGATGTTGTCATATCTTTTTTTGCCACCGAGTAAAAATACATCCTTAATATTACCAGTTATTGTAAAACATATTTTCTTATCAGTAGAAATAGAACTTAAGTTGATTATTTTTGACCTTGAAGAACCTATATTAAGTGAATAATAATAAACATCATTCTCTTTTTTAGCAGGGTCTAACTTAAGTAAATCATCAGCGCTAAAATATGTAGTATTTGGATAATTATATTTAAATGCTTCATCAATTATAATACCATAACCAAAATCAAAACTATTAAATATATTAGGAATGTTATTCATTATAAAATTGAAATTTTTTGTAGTTAAAATTTTTGGTTCATTAAGTATTACTAAATCAAAATTATATAAGTATTAAAGCTAGAAATGGTTTCTTCAAAATTGTTAACTAAATTACCACTTTGAATATTTCCGTCAATATACAAGTAACTAATTCCATTTATATAGCTTATATTAAGACTAGTTAAATATGGACTACTAACATTAATCCGACTTAGGTTATTTAAATTATATAACTCGATACTTGTTGAGTTCTTATTTAAATCTAATGAGGAAATATAGTTATTATTTAACAAATAATCTTTAATAAAAGTTAAATCCTCTAACTTAATACTAGAAATTTGATCAGGAAAATATTTTAAAAATTGAGATGGTAATCCTGTTCTTGCTACATCTTTAATAAATAATTCATCTATTTCGGTAACTTCTAAATTAATTGAATCATCATTAAAAGTAAAGTATGGCAGATTAAGTAAATATAGTTTCTTAAGTTTGTTTGTTTTGACACTTAAATGTGTTATTCGATCAAGGTTTTCTAATGTTATTTCGGAAACTGTTCCAAATATAACTTCATTAATGTCTTTTGAGTTCTTTATAATTGCTCTTTCTATATTATAGGGCAACAAATATAAATTGTAGAACTCTGGGCAGGATTCAATATATAGTTCTTTAATGTTACATTCTTGTGAGTTTAGAAATACAAGTTCAAACTCTTCTAAGTCCTCTAATCCAATTAACTTTAGCTTATTTATACTGGTTATAACTTCAATATGCAACTTATTTAATAAGGTTAAATTATCTATAATGATTTCTTAAATACTACTATCGTAGATTTCAATTTTTTCTAATCTTTTTTGATTTAAGTGCAGAGTTTCAAAGGTCGCATTATTAATTCTTAATTTGGTTAAGTTTGGGAGAAATTTTAAGTCCTCAGTGTTTTTAATTTAGTTCCATGAGAAGTTAGTATTACCTGAGGTATCTTTGAGTTCCTCAATTCTTTCTAAATCACTTATAGTAATCTTATCACTTACATTATCTAAAGAAGCATAAATCATTTTTCCTAACTCTTTATCATTAAAAGTCGTTGTGTAATAAGTTTCAAACGTTCCACCATTGTTTGGAGAAACTATAGTTATTTTCCCTGTACCAACCCCTACAACCTTGAACTTACCATCGTTAGTAATTGTTAATAGACCAGCTTCATCATTTACATTCAAATCTTGATAGTTATATGTTTGTGATGATGTTATAAGCTTTATGTCATATGTATGACCAAGTTTTAAACTATTTATATTTACTATTTCCTGTGTTTCAACATCTATAATTTTATCTATCCCTTTAATTTCTCGAACCCCACTTACAACTGAAATCTGTAGTTCAGCGCTTTTCTTTCCATTTACGTATATAATAGGATATGTAACTCCTTCACCTACTGCAAAAATCTTTATTAATTGTTCTTGATTATCATATTCAATTAATGCAACTGTATTATCATATTCTGCAATTTCGAGGTTATACAACATATAATTAGTATCTTCTAAAGTTATTGTATCTGTTTCACCAGTAAATAAGTTAACACTATTTTTGCTCAATTTTAATTTTATTTCAGTGTTTGTAGTTGATAGGATATTACATGAGGTTGTTATCATAACAAAACTCATTATAGCGATTGTAAAAATAATTTAATCGCTCTTCTTAATAGCATAACTCTTAACCCTTAATCCCCCTTATGGTTGCTTTTAAATAATTATAATCATTATAATAAAAGCTAAGTTATCAAAAATAAGAAATAGAATTCTTTTATTTATATAAGCAAATAAAAGATTAATAATACTATAAAGCCTGGATGGTTGCGTCAATAATTATGTGTAAATGATTTTATAGGAAATCATCCTGTTGTTTAGTACTAGGTAATTAGTAGTTAGTATAGAATTATCATTTGATATAATGATGTATTAATAACCATAATCTTGATCAATAATATTAGGA
>JAAZCR010000125.1 GCA_012513195.1 Bacilli bacterium
AAAACATACATATATATTTTTCGCGGATTACAACGATACTATATATTTCATTACCATCTTCATCATATTCAGATAATACATTTGGATATTTTTTAAAAGCATTCAAAATGGCTTCATAACTAGTGGTTGGTAGATCATCAACTTCTAATACATATTCAAATGTTTGCGAATCATTTATCCTAATCGTAACATGGATTTCACCTTCATTATTATCTACTTCTGGAAGTTGTTCTAAAGGTATTGTGATTGTTGCTAAGTAATTTGTATCAATATAATTGTAATCGCTTTCTTCTATTTGGTATTTATTTTGAAAGATATTAACATCATTACTTGTTATATTGATAAGTAAAGTTGCCTTCACCGCAACTTGTACATTATAGTCATTTTCGATACCAAAATAGACTTTTATATTTTGCTTATCTATTTGATAATTCTTATAGAAAATGTTTACTGGTGTTTCCGTTATTTCGATTTCAATTTCATCTGTTAAGTTATCATAAGTGACGGTAACATTCACTTTGCCTTTTTTATGTGCTGTCGCAATACCATTTTCTGTTATTGATAGAAGAGCATCATTACTAGAACTCCATTTTGCATTTTCGATATACTTTTCGTTAAGTTTTACCAGAAATTGTTTAGATTCACCAGCTTCCATTATATTAGTATCAGAATCAATTTGCAGTTTTGCTTGTTGCATCTTAGAAGTACATCCTACTAATACTAATAATAAGCAGATCGATAGTATTAAACAAAAAGAATTCTTTTTATACAAAATCTTCAACTCACTTTCTTTACCTATTATAACAAACCTAAGTAGGTTAAGCAAACATATAAAAATATTAACATTTTGGATAGCATCCTAAATAAGGAGTAGAGATAAGAGTATGTATAATACTTGTAATGTGGCTATTACTAAAAATGAAGATGAAAGTAGAGCTTTATTAGAAGGTTTAGACTTAATTAAAGAGGATAAGTTATTTACTAAAGATGATATTGTGATGATTGTTCCTAACTTTGTTAGTGCGAATAAACCACATCCTTCTAGTGGAATAACCGTCGGTACACATACATTAAGAACATTAATCCAATGGGTTAAGCGCTTAAGAGTTAAAAAGATTATTATCGCCTGTGGTGCGGCTGGTAATACTTTAGATGTTATGAGGAAAGTAGGTTATGATAAGATAATTGAAGCAGAGAGTTGTGAGTTTGTCGATTTTAATACAGGACCTTATGTAGAGTTAGCGATTAATCACCATATCATCAATAAGTTACAAGTAAATCAAGTGTTGTTTGAAAAGACTAAACTTATCTCCTATACACAACTTAAACAACATGAAGAAGCGACGATGAGTGCATCAATAAAAAATGTGATGATGAGTATCCCATCAACAGAAGAGCACGGATCACCTAAGAAAGATAAGGGAATTCATCGAGACTTACATGGCTTTATCGCTAAGATGGCGGAAAATATTAAAATTGATTTGTCGATTGTTAGTTGTAATCCTGCGATGGTTGGTACAGGACCAATCAATGGTATACCTATTCATACAGGATTAGTAATCTGTGGAGATAATCCGATTTGTTGTGACACTGTGGGTGCCCGTTTACTTGGGTTTAAACCACAAGCCGTATATTATCTCTATCTCTTAGAACAATTAGGATATAAAGAAACAGATATCAATAAAATGAATATTTATGGACTTAAATTAAAAGAGGCAGAGTTAATCTTTGCGCAGAAAGTGTACGGTGAAAACTTCACCGTCGATTAACTTGCCTCTATTTCTTTTATAAATCGCTCTAGTTCTTTTTCTAAGATTATATCGCTATTATCCACAATCTTCTTACTATATAAGCGATTCGCTTCTTCAGCGATGATGTTTAATGTAGTAATCGCTATACCTCTTAGTGTACTTTCTAAAGTAGCGGTAATTAAAACTTTTCTTACCCAGTAATTAGGATTAGTAAAATTAATAGCTGTATAACCATAACTAATTAATTTATCTATATGTATTTTTTTGGCGCCTTGATATAACTTGTTTTGTTCAATCGTTTTCTTGAATTCTAAGAAGGAAATAATTTGGGCGATTCTAATATTTTTTAAAAAGCTAATCATTTTAACATCAAGGATAGTTCTTAGTCTTTCTAATATGCGCTCATTCATATCGAGCGCTTCTTCAATCGTGATTTCTAGATGAGGATACTTACTGTCAGGATAATAGTATCGTGCAATTTCTTTAACTAAATCGACAGTTAACTGTTGGACCAAATAATAGTTTTTTATAACACCCAACCGTGTTGATCTTATGATGCGTTTCTGTTTACTAACTACTAATGCTTTGATATCTTCGTTATCAACATCAAAGGCTTGGATGCTCTTTCTAATAAAACTTTTATTTGTATAATGTATTATGATTGCGATTAAGATGAAGATAAACAAGACACCTAAAGTAAAACCAAAAATCACACTACGCAAATCCATAAGCTTCATTCCCTAATCAACTAATGATTAAATATATTATATCACGGTTTAAATTTATAAGTAAGACACGTATTTTTCAATAATTAATGTTATTTCTATTGATGTAAAAATTATCGACAAGTAAAATTGTATATAAGCACTGATTAATGTGGGAGTGAGTTTATGTTTAAATTTCGAAAAGTCAAGCGAATGTTTGAAGATGACGACCCGAGGTTATATTATTACTTAGAAAATCAAAAATTCACGATTAGTGATGTCTTTAAAGATAACGAAGATTTAATTGAAAAAGCCATTAAGAATCATAAAAATACGATTGCGGAAACAGCCATCACTTATTGTGATAACTTGAATAAATTAAATGAAAATAATCAAAGTTATTTAATGTTGGCTGTAAAGCATGATAATTTCCCCATCTTTAAGTTATTACTCGAAAAAGGTGTGGAATTGAACGTCGTTGATAATAATAAGGAATCACTATGGTTTTATTTAGCTAATAATCCTAATAGTGAATTCTTTGCGTTGGTTAGCGATAAAGATATTGAGGTTAAAGGTTTTAACTTAGAAGGGGAAAACGCGTTAATTTATGCATATAAAAAGGGTCGTAAAGATATTTGCTTACATTTGCTTGATAAACAAATCTTTGTGATTCATATTGATAAATATGGTAACACCGTTTTGCACTATGCACTTTGGAACAACGATTTAGAGTTCAGTTATCTCCTAATAGAATATGGTGCGCATATCTTTTCACAAAACTACGATCAAATCACTCCTATGGATATTGCGAAAGAAAAGGGCTTTGAACAACAATTACGTAATAAGATAGTTGAGTATGTAGATTCATTATTTAAAGCTAATGATATCGAACGCATTAACATGCTTTTACTTGATTATGCAGATAATCAAGATTTTACAGAATTAAATATCCCCTTTTTAATCGCCCTTTTATCAATCAAATATGACAATAAAGCAATCTTTGAAAAAGTCTGGCGTAATCCCGACCTTTTTAATGCGATTGACTACCGTGGCAAATCACTCTTAATGTACTGTATTGAACTAGGTCGGTTGGTGTATGCGTTAAAAATACTTTATTTGAATTCTAATATCAACTTATGCGATTTTGATAATCGTACGGTGTTATTCTATATCATCGAACGGATCTATGAATACCGTAACGACCAAAAGGTACAAAACGAGTATTCAATAATCATAGATGAGTTATTAGACCGACATATCGATGTCAATATTCAAGATGTAAATGGCGATACTGTGTTGATGTTAGCCATAAAATTAAGGCTACCAAGGGTCATAGATCAGTTAATTCAATATCCTGACATCGATTTAAATATATCTAATAATGATGGGAAAACCGCTCTCATGTTGGCTTATGAAATGGAAGATTATCGTACCTTCCAACAAATTATCATAAGCCGTAAAGCTGACATCAACAAGATGGATAATGACCATAAGACACTGCTTTTATTAGCCCTTGAAGATGATAATCTCGAACTATTTGATCTGCTTTTAAAATATGGGGCTGATTTAGATATTAAATATGAAGGGGGTAAAACCATCCTTATGATGGCAATCAATATGAAGAAGACGCGCTTTATTGTGAAGATATTTGAATACTTGAACTTTGATGTTGATATTCAAGATGATACGGGCAAAACCGCCCTCATTCATGCTGTATTAAATAACGACATTAAAGTTGTTGAAGCATTGCTTAAATGTGGTGCCAATCCTAATATTGAGGACAAAGATAAGAACACCGCAATGCTTTATGCTTTAAGTCGAGAAAACTTCGAAATTGCGCGGATTATCAAAACTTATGCAGAAAAAATGGGTGTTAACTAATGATTAAAACAGATATTTTGATTATTGGTGGTGGGGCAAGTGGATTATTTGCCTCACTTGTGCTTAAAGATAATGGGAAAAATGTTGTTGTTGTGGAAGGACAGAACCGCATTGGTAAAAAACTTTTAACGACGGGAAATGGACGCTGTAATATCACCAATCGGAGAATTAAACCACCTTATACCATGTATCATATTGAGAATCCTGAAATTATCACAAAAGTGTTAAATCAATTCGGAGTAGATGATACGATTAACCTCTTTAATTATTATGGATTACCTATTATCGAACTTGAAAAGGGTAAAATGTATCCCATGAGTTTACAAGCAAGTAGTGTTGTGGATATCTTTCTTTTAAATTTAGAAGAAAGAGGAATACCTGTCTACTTAAATAGCAAAGTAATCGATATCCAAAAACAACAACACTATTTTCTAATTGAAACAAACAATGAGGAAAATCGCTATTTTAAGTGTAAGAAAGTATTAGTTGCTTGTGGGGGGAAAACAGCACCTAATACAGGTAGTGATGGTAGCCTATATACGGTACTTGAACGTTTAGGTCATCGTTTTTTACCTACTTTACCAACAATTGTTCAGTTAAAGTTAGATTATGAACACTTAAAAAGTATCAGCGGAGTCCGCTTTGATTGTTTAGCATCCATCTATGTAAATGGAGTTTTAATGCGACAAGAGTTTGATGAAGTATTATTTACTGATTATGGTATTTCTGGCCCTGCGATTTTTCTATTAAGTCGGGAAGCATCCGTTTCTAGTAATCGCAACCTACCTGTCACCATCGAACTTGATTTATTTTCTGAGTTTTCCGATAAAGAATTAGAGAACTTTCTTATAAATCGCTTTGCGGTAATGACTGAACGGACGATATCTAATAGTTTAATTGGAATGGTAAATAAAAAACTAATCCCAGTTTTATTGAAAGATAGTGGTATCACTGATCTTCATAAATCTTGTGATAAATTAACGCATAAAGAACTTAAAAACTTAGTTAAAACTATGAAACATTGGCGATTCAAATGTACTGGCACTTTAGGATTTAATAATGCCCAAGCGATGATTGGTGGAATAGATACCAAAGACATCAATCCAGACACTTTAGAATCAAAACTAGTTAAGGGATTGTACTTTGCGGGTGAAGTAATCGATGTCGATGGTGATTGCGGTGGCATGAATCTCCAATGGGCATGGAGTAGTGGCTATGTTGCCGCTATTCATATGAGTAAATAAAAAAGAATCACACCTTTTTGTGATTCTTTTTTTGCCGACAATGAAAAAAGCACCTACCCCTTCAAGTAACATTACGGGATAAGTTATGTTAAAATATGCAAAAAGTTTATAAGTAATAAAAAAGTCCTCGATTAGAGGACTTTGGACCATTTTTAGTTTAGTTAATAAAGAGAGGAGATAATTTCTAAACATAAAAATGGTGCCAGCGGCGGGACTCGAACCCGCATGGATTTATGGTCCGGTGGATTTTGAGTCCACTGCGTCTACCAATTCCGCCACGCTGGCGCACTGTACTATTATACACATAATGTATGTAGTTGTAAAGAGTTTTTACTCATAAAATAAAATAATATTTACAAGTTTTTGTCAAATAAGCATGCAAAAGAGTGAGATTTGTTAAAAACACTCACTCTTTTTTCTCTTACTCTTCAATAAGAGTAATAAGCGCATAGCGTTCGGAAATACCACCACGTACTTCCCATTGATTACTCAAGCAGTAATCATAATCCTCATCATTAATCCGACAGAAAGGCTTAATTACTGTCTTGTCATTAGCCTTAGCAGTATACTCAGGGACGTTATAACGTTCCCCAATTTTTGTTAAACTTCCCTTTGGAATACCTTCAAATACTTGTTTTTCAAAGATTTCTAAAGTAATTTTAGTGATATCTTCTACACCATAGTCATTCACATTAATATAGAAACATTGAACACTATCAAAATCGTAATGGGGTTCCCCAAATTTAATTCTTTTATTATATTTGTTAAAACATACTTCGTTATATAGTTTTTGACTGTACTCCTCACTATTCTTAATAGCTTCTAAATCTGGCTTCTCAGCTGGCTTGGTACCACCTGTGCAACCTACTAAGAGAATTGATAAGATTGTGATACATATTAGTAAATAAATTCGTTTCATGTTTACTGTCCCCTTATCGTTATATTCGCATTCATTATTATAACACATTAATACAAGATTTTTCCATTTCTAATTAATTTTATCATAACTTCATTATGTTGGAAATGCTTATGTTTACGTTTATTGATAAATTGTGTATAATGAGTTTGAAAGGTTGATAAAAAGTGGTAAAAGGATTAAAAAACGTCAAAATTTTGACACCTGAAGGTTTTATATCGGGAAATATCGCAATTGAAAAGGATAAAATTAAAGGCATCAATTTTGATCCTGATTTTAAAGGTTTGACCTTTTCTGGAACAGTTTATGTTGTTCCTGGCTTTATTGATGAACATATCCATGGTGCAAGTGGTAGCGATGTTATGGATGGTAATTACAATAGTCTAAAAAATATTGCCTGTACCATCGTGAAAGAAGGGGTAACAAGTTTCCTTGCCACGACAATGACACATAAAGCGGAAGTCATCCTCAAGGCATTAGAAAACGTAAAACACTATGTAGAAAATCCCGATAGCGAAGGTGCGGAAGTCTTAGGCGTTCATCTTGAAGGTCCCTTTTTAAATCCACAGGCTTGTGGAGCTCAAGATGCTAGGTTTATTGTTGATCCTGATGTGGACAAGTTAAGACACTATCAAGAAACATCAGGTAATTTAATTAAAATGGTCACAGTTGCCCCAGAGAGACCTGGGGGGATTGATTTAATTAAATATTGTGTAAATAACGGCATTATCGTTTCCCTCGGACATACCAACGCCACTTATCAAGAAACCTATGCTGCTATCTTAGCAGGAGCAACAAATGTGACGCATTGTTTCAATGCGATGGGTGCTTTTCATCATCGCGAAGTTGGCTTGATAGGAGCACTTCTATTACATGATGAGTTAACTGCTGAACTTATCGCTGATGGGATTCATGTAAGTAAAGAAGCAATTAAACTGCTTTATAAAATTAAAGGCAAAGAGAAGATTATCCTTGTGACCGATGCCATGGAAGCGAAGGGGCTTCCTGAAGGAGAATACGAATTAGGTGGACAAAAAGTTTACGTAAAGCATAAAACAGCACGGCTTTTAAATGGTACTTTAGCGGGTAGTGTTCTCAAAATGGATGAAGCGATTAAAAATATGGTTCGTTATGTCGATGCTGATTTAGAAGATATTGTTCAAATGGCTTCAGTTAATCCCGCCAAAAGATTAGGTGTATATGACCGAAAGGGCAGTATCGAATTTGGTAAAGATGCTGATTTAGTAGTGTTAAATGAAAACTTGGATATTATAATGACAATTGTTAAGGGAAGCATCTGTTACTGAAAGGAGTAATTAAGATGGAAATTAAGGTTTTTAAATCATATCAAGAGTTAAGTTGGGATTGTGCGAAAGTCATTATCGATCAAGTGCGCACAAATCCTCAAAGTGTTTTAGGATTAGCCACGGGTAGTAGTCCGCTAGGATTATATCAAGAACTGATTCGGGATCATGATTTCAATAAAACATCTTATCGAGAAGTGATGACTTTTAATTTAGATGAATATGTGGGACTTGATAAAGAACATCCACAAAGTTTCTATTCTTTTATGATGGAAAATTTATTCTATCATATTGATATTAGTTACTGTAATATTCATATTCCTAATGGGTGTGCCTTTGACATCGAACAAGAATGTAAGAATTATAATAAGCTTTTAGACGAAAATCCCATTGATCTGCAAGTTCTAGGCATAGGTGTAAATGGGCATATCGGATTTAATGAACCCGGTACACCTTTCGATTCCACTGTGCATATTGTTAAGTTAAATGATACTACTAGAAAACATAATGCTCGCTTCTTCAATTCACTCCAAGAAGTACCAGAATATGCGATTACGATGGGGATAAAAAACATCCTCAACGCCAAAAAGATTATCTTAATTGCGCATGGTAAAGAAAAAAGCGAAGCGATATATCATCTCGTGAAAGGTAATCCTACACCAGATTGGCCAGCTACGGCACTCCAATATCATCATGGTGTGGTATTGTTCCTTGATGAAGAAGCAGCTAGTCTACTATAACAAGAAAAAAACTATGTGAATTATTCACATAGTTTTTTTATAATGGCGCGCTTGACAGGACTTGAACCCGTAGCCTTCAGAACCGGAATCTGACGCTCTATCCAGTTGAGCTACAAGCGCAGGTTATTCCATTAATATTATACCGCAAGTTCTTGAAAAATGAAACCTATTAACCGTTGCCAGTTAGCAAGTTTTTCGCTATAATCTTGTCGGTGATATTATGCGACAAATTATAGGTGCAATTATTGATGCTAACGAACAGTTCAATTTAATTGAAGAAGGTGACTGTATTGCGGTCGGTGTAAGTGGTGGTAAGGACAGCATGACCTTACTCTATGGTTTACATTTATATTCCCAATTTACCAAGGGAAAATTTAAAGTAATCGGCATAACCCTGAAGTTAGGGTTTCCGAATATGGATTTTACCAGAATCGAAGAGTTTTGTAAAGATAAAAATATTGAATACCATTTAGTACCGACTAAGGTCTATGATGTGCTTAAGGAGAAGGTAGATAATCAAGGAAAAATCCAATGCTCCTTATGCTCGAAGTTTAAGAAAGCATTATTAATTAACGAAGCGAAAAAGTTAGGTTGTAACAAAGTGGCGATGGCCCATCATTTTGATGATGGAATCGAAACTTTATTCATGAATGCCATTTACAATGGCTATCTTGCCACCTTTAAACCCAAGATGTATTTAGACCGCACCGATGTTACCTTTATCAGACCACTAGTACTATGTAAAGAAGATGTAATAAAAAAAGCGGTGTTAAAAAATAATATTCCAGTCGTACCAAGTAAATGTCCTAATGATAAACATACAAGTAGAGAAGTTATTAAACAATGGCTTAAAGAAGTTTATCAAAAGTTCCCTACTGCTGAACTTAATTTCCAAAACATGTTACTTAATCCTGAGCGTGTTACTTTATGGGAAAGTGACGAAAAAGAAGGCTGTCTTGACTGACAGCCTTTTGTACTTTATTGTAATTGTTGTTTCTTAGGCATTTCTTTTTGTACTGTTTGGGTAATTTTTTGACTTGGCTCAGCAGTAATTGTATACCAACCTTTACGGAACATGAGGTTATATAGACGACGTTGTGCTTCAGAAGTTTCTTTGAAAATCTTGAATAAAAAATTATAGTATGTATCATTAGAACATTCACATAAAGCTATCGCATAAGCATGAACTAACTTTTTACATGTATTTAACATCATATCGCAATAATCACGTTCATTTAAACCTGGAGTATTTGGTACTTCCGTTTTAGGATTTTGAATTGTTTGGGTTTGTTGTTGCATGTTTTTATTTAACCTCCTTATTGCATATTAACATGGCTTTGTAAGAAGTTTAATAACTCTTCATAATGTTGCTTATGCATTTGGTAAGTTTGTTCGAATTCTTGTTTAATTTCTTGGTCATTAACTTTACTTGCGAACTCACGTGCGCTTTTAGCAGCGGTTAAATTCCAGGCTAACATGTCTTCAATATAGGATAAGTCTTTGTTGGAAATGACATTTGGTGGTTGTTTCATTGTTGTTTGATTCATAATAAACCTCCTTTAAGTTTTCTACAAGATTATTTTCTGCAACTTTTAACAAATTATCACAAAATTTGTTATAATAATAAAAAATGAGATTAAATGATGGGTGATAGCGATGTATAAGTTTTATTGTTATGAGAAGTGTTCTACTTGTAAAAAAGCGAAGAAGTTTTTAGATACACATAAGATTCCTTATGAACTAATTGATATTAAAACCGCTAAATTCAAACCAGAAGATATTAGGTATTTTCATGAGCATAGCAGTAAAGAACTTAAAAAACTGTTTAACACCAGTGGTAAACAATATAAAGAGTTAAATCTCAAATCAAAAGTTGATCATTTTACACCTGAAGAAGCCTATAATTTATTATCAACTAATGGAATGTTACTTAAACGTCCCATTTTAGTTGCGGACAAGAAGGTATACATTTGCTTTGATGAAGAAGAGTACGAAGAATTATTGTCGCGAAGATAAAAAAAAGATATAATAAGGAATAAGACTCTTTAAGAGAAAGAAGTGAGAAGATGAATGAAGTAAAGGTTGGTGATGTGGTACAAATCCACAGTTACAAGCATAACGGCCAGATTCATCGCGCTTGGAAAGAAGCGGTAATCATCGATTATTCAGATAAATACATGATTGTCGCCAATAACCGCACGCGCGTTACCGAAGCAGATGGCCGTAGTTGGATCACTAGAGAACCAGCAATCTGTTACTTCTTTAAAGATCACTGGTTCAATGTGATTGGGATGTTAAGAAGCGACGGTATTTATTACTATTGTAATATGTGTTCTCCTTATTTAATCGAAGAAGGTGCGATTAAATATATCGATTATGATTTAGATGTAAAGGTATATCCTAATTATAATTACCGTATTCTTGATAAAGATGAATACGATAAACATAAGAAAAAAATGAAGTATCCCGATAATATTGCGGAAATCATTGAACGGGAACTTAAAGTTCTATTAGAATTTATTAAAAATCAAGAAGGTCCATTTGCTCCTGGTTTTGTAGAACATTGGTATCGTTATTATCTAAAAAATAATTATAAAGTAAGTATTTAGGGTGATAATTTATGCAAATCTATCAAGAACTTGAAACGCCAAATGGCACATTAAGAGGGTTTTTACATAAACCAGATAATGTGGATAACTATCCACTAGTTATTATGTTCCATGGTTTTACGGGACATAAAGGTGAAAGTCACTTTCTGTTTGTGCAACTAGCGCGTTATCTTTGTGAAAACAATATCGCTAGTTTACGTTTTGATTTTTTAGGTAGTGGTGATAGCGATCACGATTTTTCTTATATGACGTTTTCAAAGGAAGTTAATGAAGCGCTCATGATTCTCGATTATGCGAAACTTTTACCAAACGTCACGGAAATTATCATTTTAGGTTTAAGTATGGGTGGAGCAGTTGCGACGCAAGTCGCAAAACAACGTCCCCAAGATATTGCCAAATTAGTCCTATGGGCACCTGCAGGTAATATGAATCAAATAATTCTATCCAGAGAAGATCAAACGAATCGTTTACCCAACGGTAACTACATCCTTGGTGGTTTAGAAGTCAGTCAAGCCTTTGCTGAAGATATCGTCAAACAAGATTTATTCACAGGTGTGGAAGTTTATCAAAATCCTGTGTTAATTCAACATGATCGAAATGACCAAGCTGTGAAATTAGGTGTAAGTGAAAAGTATCAAAGTATATATCCTAATT
>JAAZCR010000126.1 GCA_012513195.1 Bacilli bacterium
GGGTATCATCATCATATTGGCGCCAATATATGGGGTAGACCACAAGATAATAATCAACCGTTTACTGTAGGCTTAAACAGTTTTAACATCAAGTTTTATAATAACGATGAGTTACAGGCAACAGTTAATCGTTTACGATTATTAGGATATCATGTAGATGAAAAAGAGAACTATTATTTAACACAAGACCCTTCAGGTAATGTAATTAAGTTAGTAATATAAAACAAAATCAGGGTAATCCCTGATTTTTTTATATAAAGATTTAATTAAATTTCATTTATATAATAAATTTCTTTTTTAATTCTTTATTATTAATTGTGGTAACAACTGTTTTAGTTTCTTATCATACATCGCTTCTTTTAGTAGTACAATTGTATTATTATCACATATCTTTTTCAATGTATCTAATAGTTTATCCCTAGAGGAACAATAGATATGATTACTTGAAGGGAATCCTTTCTTAACTAATTTTAACCCTAATTCTCTGATATTTGTATCGATACTAATGAAATAATCAACCTTTGCATCTAATATCCAATTAGTTACCATATCGTAATAGTCTAGATTTTCATCATAATCATCAAACCTACCAAAAACCACAATCTTTTGTTTATCTTTGCCAATAGCTTTGATTACTTTAAGTGCAGCTTCTGTACCTTTTAAGTTTATATGCCAGGTATCATCAATTAAGAGACAATTATTAATACCTTTATGGATACTTAAATGGCTGCGTAAATGTTTAAAGGATTTTAAATGTTTGATGGCTTCCGAAAGACTTATACCAAGACAGTCGATAGCAGCTAGACTCGAAAGCGCATTTAAGACATTATGTTCGCCTAACCCTGGTACATATACTTCATAACTTCTTCTTTTAGTGACAAGGGTGAAGTTCATCCCATACTCTTTATAAGTGATGTTTTTGGCATAGTAATCATTATGATTAGCTAAACCAAATTTTATAATTTTTCCTCTAAAAACAGATAAATCAAGTTTATTAATGTTTTCATCATCACCGTTAATGATTAAAATGCCACGATAATTAAGACCAGCTAACAGTTCTCCTTTCGCCAGGAGATAATTTTGTGGTGTTTTACAGCCACTGAGATGATCAATACCGATATTGGTGATGATGCCAATGGTCGGTTTAAACATCGTACAGGAAGTAATTAGTTCTCCTGGTGCACCCACTGCGGTCTCCAACACCGCATAATGAGTAGTATCATCAATCATCATGAGGTGTTCGTGATTATAAGCGATATTATTACGACTACGTTTATTATAGACGACATTATAGTTATGCATAAGGATTTGTGTAATCATTTCTTTAACGGTGGATTTACCATTGGTACCTGTGATAGCGATGACAGGAATATTAAAGAGACTACGATAATAGTCAATAAATCTCTGATAAGCATGATAGATATTAGGAACAAAGATAAAATGGTCAATATATTCTTTCCATTCTTTTAATATGGGCTGATCCGTGATAATATAATAATTTTGATATTTTTTTAGTTTATGTTTTTTTATTTCTCGGGTTTTATTTAGATGAAAGACTACAGTGTCATTGTTTAGGAACCTAACGTTTTTATAAACATTTTTAATTAAGTGGTTAATTGGACTTAAAGGTAAGCCAATAACCCTTTTAATTTCGTTTAGATACAATGGTTTCATTAAAAAGCACCTCTAAATAATCGACTCAATAAATTATATGAGAGTGCGCTTAAATTAATAATGATAAATAAGATAATTTTTATACATTTGTCGAAAAAATTCTTTACAAAATAACTTATTACGATATAATAAACACATTGAATAATTACATAGTAGATTGTGGGGTTATTAATCAATGCTTAAATATATCATTAAACGGTTAATTTTTGCAGTCTTAAACGTAATTATCGTCTTGTCGATAATTTATTTATTATCGCAGTATATTTTTGTATCACAAATAATGCGTAAAACTCCTTTTATTAACCGCATTAGTATTGTATGGAATATGTATAAAAACTATGTTCAAGGTATTATTACAGATTGGGACTGGGGGCGTAGTCGTATCGCTTATGGTAATGTATGGTATGCGGTTGTACCAAAAGTAAAACTCACATTTATTATTAACATCATTGCTTTCGCGGTGTATACACTTATAGGTATTACGCTGGGGATTATTACCGCTTTTTATAGAAATCGTCCCATCGATTATCTAGTTAGTAATGTATCTTTATTATTTAACTCCCTTCCTAGTTTTATTTTAATATTCTTGTTAATTTTGGTACTTGGTTACACATTTAAGATCTTTCCACCCCTTCATATGTCAAAATCTTATGGTTATAAAATATATTATCGCTCCTATGTAATACCAATGTTAGCTTTAGTATTACCGCAAATTGGTTATATTTGCCAACTAGTGCGGGGTGAAGTAATCGAAATAATGAATGCTGATTATATGTTACTTGCTAGATTAAAAGGTTTGAATAAATTTCAATCTCTTATGCGCCATGGTTTTAAGAATGTGTTAGTCAACATTTTACCCGCCTTATCAACAACATTCTTTGGTGTGATTACTTCATCTATGTTTATTGAACGTGTATCAAATATTCCTGGCCTAGCTTTATTATTTTTTGAAGCCCTAATTGATGAACGTCCTGACGGTTTTTATCTTGTTACAGACACTCCATTACTAATTGTTGTGTGTGGTTTTTATTGTGTATTAATATTTGGAGTTAATTTTATAATTGATGTTATCTATCGAGCATTAGATCCCACAATGGAGGTAGGATCGTAACATTAAACTAGATTTATGAGAATAACTTGACACACATTGCGTTATTAATATATAGTTAGAGTAGTTTGACTAGGTTATATACTTAGTGAATGATGGAACAAAAACTGCAAATATTATGTTGTGGAGGTTTTTATGTCTGAGAAGTTATGTCAAATATGTGGTAAACCATCAGGTAAATATCCTATTTGCTTAGAATGTAACGAGTTAAAGGAAAAAGGTTTGGTTCAAAAATGTGAAAAGTGTGGAAAATGGTATTTAACGGAAAAAGGTTGTTGCGAAAAAAGCATTGATCATAAGACATGTGTTGTATGTGAAGCGGAAACCAAATATGGACCATTATGCCTTGACTGTTACAAGGAAAAAGAAAGTTACAAAAAAGAACTCAAAGGAGATCGCAATGTTCATGAGATTAAAGATCATTACTTTAGTCAACGCAGTATTCTCTATAAAATTAAAAACCCTGAGTATATTAAACGGGGAATAATACGTCTTATTGCGATTAGCGAAGAGTTATCATTATATCACAACGATAATTATTTAAAAGATCGTCTAATGAAGGATATAGACGATATTATAAAATACGTAAATGCTAGGAAAGAAGAACAGGATCAAACTAAAAAAACTAATACATTTGATGATGTAGATTATCGCAAACAATGGCCTGCTGAACACCTGTGTGATGATGGTCATTATGTGAGATCATATTCAGAAATGTTGATTGATAATTGGTTATATCATAATGGTATCGTTCATGCTTATGAAAAAAGTGTACTTATGAATACTCAACCTGATGCCATTGTCCTTGCGGATTTTTATATCCCTGAAGGTGATGTATATATAGAATTTTGGGGTCTAAATGATGATCAAAACTATCTAGAACGCAAAGAGAAAAAATTAAAACTTTATAAAGAAAACCAATTGAACTTAATTAGTTTAGAAGAAGGGGACGTAAAACGTCTTAATGATATCCTTCCAAGAAAACTTCGTGAGTATTTAAAAGACCGTAAATTTAAATGATGCACATTAATAAATCCGATTTTAAGAATATAAAGTACAATTATTATGAAAAAATCTTTAATAGTAACATGTATATAAAAAGAGCTCTACTAAGAGCTCTTATAATTTTATCGATACTTTTAATTCATTATTCTCTTCAACCCTAATAATTTCTAACCCCTTATGAGTTTTCCGTATCTTTTTTAATGCTTTTAATAAAATTATAATATAATTATTGTCTAAACCTTCGACTTTTACGTATTTATTAATGATCTTATAAACCAAAGAGTTCGCGATTAGAAACATCGGAATGTAGAGTGTGAAACGGGGTTTATTGTCGGGTTTGATGGTTAACTTCATAGTTATTCAACAATAATCTCAATATGATCTCCGTCTGCACTTTCTACTTCGACGATTTTACCAATTACACCGCTTTCAACGAGATTTAAGATTTGTCTAAAATCGATACTCTTTAGAGCGTCATTATTAGATACTTGTGGCATTTGCATTCCGATTTCTAACCCGAGTTTTACTAAGCTCATTGGTAGATTTACTTTTACCTTATCACCATCATTACTATTGACGACGATGCGTAGGATCATTTGATTTAAGTCTTTCTTTTCTTGTTCTGGGACTAATACTATTTCTGGTGCTTTATCATTTAATAGTTCATCGATACTCACATAAAATAAATGAGCGATTTCAGGTAATAAAGTAATATCAGGGTAGGATAAACCATTTTCCCATTTTGACACCGCTTGCGGACTAACCCCTAAGATCTCAGCGAGTTCTTCTTGAGTATAACCTTTACGTTTGCGCAGTTCACTTAATTTTGAACCAAAGTTTTTCATTATTTAACCTCCTTTGGTTATCATTATATGGGAATTAAGTAAAAAACACTAGCGACTAGTAGTTGAAATCGCAAAAATTTCACTACTTTTAGTTGATTTTTTCTCAACTTATAGTTGTATCAGTAGTAATAGGGAAATTTATCAGTTATAATTATAAAGAACATTTAGTAAGGAGTAGAAAAATGTTAAAGAAAATATGCGGTTTATTAATAATCATTTGTGCAAGTTTAATGTTAAGTAGTTGTTTTCGTAAGCCCATCGAATATAAAACGAATGAATTAAAACTATCCTATGTAGTTAATTATGGGGAGTACGATGAAGAAGATGTAACCTTCTTAATTTTTAGTTCAGATAAGGAATTTACAGTAATCTATCCTGCTTATGGTGTAGGCGAGAAAAAAGAAATCTGGCCGATGAAATATATTAAAGATTCTGACCGCGATGAAGAAATCCTTAAATACATCAAAGACCATTATAATATTATTTCCGAGTATGAAAGTAAAAGAGAAGGTAAAGTTATAACTTTCAATACCAATGAAGGAGTGGTCGTTAAATATCTCGTAGATGCACGTTACTTCCAACTTTTCCTCGTCAATAGTCAATATGCGGATATAAAAGGTAATTTTAAATATTTCTTTACATTCCCATTCGATTATGAAAAGGAAACTAAAACAAAATTTCTCTTTGAAGAAGATAAAGTTATCATTAAGTCCGATGCTTATGATAAAGATGAAGTATTAGAATGGTATCGGAAGTTCTGTAATGGTAGAGACATAGATGGAGATTTTATCTTTAGTTATATCAAGTATGACTTTAAATTAACAATTACCGAAAATGAAAAAGAAACATGGTATCAAATTAAAAAAATTTTCTAAACACAAAGAATTATGAATAACTATCATGAAGATAGTTATTCTTTTTTATATTCACAAAATACATCTTAAACTTCGACATTAATTATGATAAAATACAGTAAAGTTGTCTATAAGGAAAGGATCGATAATAATGAATCCCTTTATTGTTTATACAAATGGCAGATTTGATTTAAGTGATAACATTAAACTGGCCTGGAGTGGATGTACGATACTATACTATACAGGTTTTATGGGACAGGGGTTAGAGGTGTTTTCAAATCTACGGGAAATGATTACTTTATCGTGAAAGTCGATGGCATGATTATTAATGATAGACTAAACATAAGAGATTATGTAGAAATTGACTTAATTAAAGACCTACCATTAGATAACCATACGATCGAATTCATTAAGCGCACTGAATACAATATCGGTTGTACTGAAATTATTGATTTTATTATCTATGATGGCAGAATCATTGAGCCAGAGATACCTAAGTATGATTTAAAAATAGAATTTATTGGTGATTCCATTAGTGCTGGTTATGGAGTAGATACCAGCGAGCTTTCTACGGAAGCGGTATTGAAACTAAACTATGACCCCAAGTACGATAATGCCGCACTTACTTACTGCTATTTAACTGCTGAAGCGTTAAAAGCGGAGTATCATATCATCGCTTGTAGTGGTTATGGCTTAATAAGAAATTATAATGGTATGGATACACAACTCATGCCAGAAATGATCGATAAGATTACCCCATTAACCACGAAAAGCTGGGATTTCCGCAAATGGATACCAGATATTGTGGTAATTAATTTAGGTACTAATGATTTTAGTGTTAATTACATCCCTGATAAAGGTAAGTTTGTCAGTGCATATATTAATCTTATTGAACGCTTAAAGGAATATTATAGACAAGCTAAGTTCATTTGTAGCGTTGGTCCTTGTGTCACTGGTAAATCCCTAACAATTTTACGTGAATATGTCCAAGCAGTAGTCAATCACTTTAATAATAACCAAGTATTTTATCTTGAATATCCCCATCATACTTACGCTGATGGTTATGGCGTTGATTATCATCCTAGTAAAAAGACCCATGAAAAGATGGCTGAGTTATTAGCAAGTAAGATAAAGGCTATTATGTAAAAACAAAAGAGTCTAATTAATAGACTCTTTTCTTTTATATACCTAATATAAGCGATGCAAGTTGGAAGTAAGTTAATAATGAAATTGCATCAACGATAGTAGTTATTATTGGACTGGCCATTATCGCTGGGTCTAGCTTTAGTTTACTTGCGATAATCGGAAGCATTCCCCCAAAAACCTTCGCAAAGACGATTGTGAGATAAAGAGATAAGGATACAGTTAAAGCGATACTAAAGCTTGTTTTATCAACGATTAAGATTCTTATTAAATTAATCGAAGACAAAATTAAACCAACAATTAAACTGATGCGAAATTCCTTAAAGATAATTTTGAAGATGTCTTTAATTTTTACTTCGCCTAATGATAAACCCCGAATAATTAAGGTAGAAGCTTGGCTACCTGCATTTCCAGCAGTATCCATTAGCATCGGTATAAAGGAAGCGAGGATTACTTGAGAAGATAAGGTCGCTTCATAGTTACGAATAATATATCCTGTAAAGGTTGCGGATATCATAAGGAAAAGTAACCAGGTGATGCGGTTACGCGCTAGATGAAAAATACTTGATGACATATAAGTTTCTTCACTAGGCACGATAGCGGCCATTTTATAAATATCTTCCGTGCTTTCTTCTTCGATGACTTTCATGATATCATCGAAGGTGATAATTCCAACTAGACGTTTTTCCGTATCAACTACTGGTAAAGCTAAGAAACCGTACTTTTTGAAGACTTTCGCAACTTCTTCTTGGTCATCATTGGTATGAACATAGATTACGTCTGTGGTCATAAGATCAGATATCAATGTATCATCGGTACTAACTACTAGTTCTCTTAACGACACAATACCTTCAAGTTTACGGTTTTGGTCAATAACGTAACAGGTATAAACAGTTTCTTTTTCTAAACCAATGCGTTTAATCTTTTGAAGAGCATCTTTTACAGTAATATCTCTTTTTAAGTCGACATACTCGATGGTCATTAAGCTACCCGCAGAGTTTTCCGGGTACTTTAAGAATTGATTGACTAAGGATCGTTCTTCTTCTGAAACATTTCGTATAATCTTCTTAACGATGTTCGCGGGCATTTCTTCGAGTAGGTCAATCATATCGTCAAAGTAGAGTTCATCAATTAGCGTTTTAACTTCCTTATCGGTGATGGCGTGGATGATTGCTTCTTGCGTATCCGTGGATAGATAGGAGAATACTAGTACAGCAGTATCTTTGGGGAGAATCCGAAAGATAACTAATTGATTATTAGTATCAAGTTCTTCTAATATTTCTGCGATATTAACGTGGTTCATTTCGATGAGTAAATCGCGTAGTTTAATATACTCCTTATTTTCTAAGAGTTCAAGTAATTGTTCTTTCATATAAAAACCTCCTTCTTCAGGAGAACCACACCATATGATGAATATGGTTCTCGTTTATATTTAGTTTAATAATTAAGTTATTAAATTCATGCGACGGGTACGAATCAATATTCATCACCACCTTATTTTTAAACACACCTTATTATAACATAATCTAGGAAAATGTTAAAATCTCTCATTGGTGATAATGAAAATTATTTTCATTTATGAAAGTGCTTTTAAGTGTGAAAATTTTCATTATGAGAAACTCCCCCTTTACTAGTTATTACCATATGATATAATAACAAAGTAATCTCCGAATATTCACATAGTGGGGGACCCAGTTCTTGGGGTGAATCTTTAATTATCATTAATTAAAGAAGGGTTACTTGGAACCCTAACCCGTCAGCTAACCTCATAGGAGTTTCCAAGCATATTGCGTATGATTTTTTCATACGTTTTTTTGTTGATTAACCCAAAAAAATAGTAGGAGGAAAAGTAATGGATATCGTCTTAAAAATTAGTATTATTCTCGCTCTTGGTCTTATTGGTGGTAAACTTGCCACACTAGTCAAACTGCCAAATGTATCAGGATACTTAATCGTTGGGTTATTCATGGGAACTTCACTATTAAACTTCGTTACGGCAAGTGATGTAAAATCTTTAGAAATCTTAAGTGAAATAGCTCTAGCCTTCATCGCTTTTAGTATTGGTAGTGAATTCGTCATTAGTGACATGATTAAGTATGGTAAAAAAGTCTTAGTAATTACATTAGGAGAAGTAATAGGAGCTATATTTTTAGTATTCTCGGTAATGTATTTTATCTTTCATCAAGGTTTTAATTTCAGCATCGTTATCGCATCGATGTCAGCAGCCACTGCTCCTGCGGCTACTTTATTAGTTATTAGACAATATCGAGCTTATGGACCACTTACTAAAACCATTTTACCAGTGGTAGCTTTAGATGATGTCTTTGGGATTATGGCTTTTGGGATTGCGATGTCACTAACCAAAATAACCACAAGTGCGGTTAAGCCTAACATCTTACAAATTATTCTTAACCCCTTAATTGAAATCTTTGGTTCATTAAGTGCTGGTTTAGTAATTGGGATTATTCTAACGCTTGTCTTAAAGAAGATTAAATTTACTGATGAAGTTTTAGTAGTATCATTAGTTGCGGTAGGAACAGGTATTGGGGTAGCGGAGCTCTTTGACTTATCACCATTATTAATTAATATTATGATTGGGACAACGATTGTTAATTTACTAAATAAACCAGAAAGGGCTTTCCAATCTATCAATAATTTTACCCCGCCATTTTATATTCTCTTCTTTACCTTAGCGGGGGCATCACTTAATTTAAGCATCTTAAAATCGATTGGTTTAATCGGTATTGTGTATGTCTTTGCCCGTGGTGTAGGTAAGATGAGTGGTGCTACAATTAGCGCTTTAATAGTTAAAGCGGAGAGCACGGTAACGAAATATTTAGGTTTAGGTTTATTACCTCAAGGAGGAATATCAATAGGGTTGTCAATCTTAGTTCGGCAATATTTACCTCAGTATGCGAATGAAATAACCACCATCATCATGTTCAGTGTCCTTATTTATGAAACATTTGGACCCGTGTTTGCGAAAATTGCGATTTCCAAAGCCAAAGAAATAAATGGCATGGATAGATTAGGCGAAACAGTAGTTGAATAGGTAGAAGGGCATCAAGAATTACAACTCCAAACATCGACCGTTTAAAGGAGGTTTTCATGAAAGCTTTAGTAATTGTGTTAAATATCGATGACTACTTAGAAGATATTTTAACAATCCTCGCTAACAATAAAGTCAAAGGTGCCACCATCATCGATAGTCAAGGGATGGGAAGCGCCATCGTCAATAATGAAATATCAAGTATACCGTTGTTTAGTTCTTTGAAAATGTTACTGAGTGAAAGACATCCACGCAATAAAACCATCTTTTCCGTTATCCATAATGATGATATCTTGAATAATGTGGTAGCGGAAATTCAAGCATTACTTAGAAAAGATCATCATCAAGGAATTGGTTTTATGTTTACTGTACCTGTGGATAACATCTTCTTAATTAAAAATGGTAACTAAATCATTATCTTAAATAATATCAATAGATTAAAATCAAAATATTAGTTATAATTATAATAATAAGATTATAATATAACGAGGTAATATATGAAACGTAGTTTTCGAAGCGTCCTCGTGGAACGCTCTTTAAAAGTCCTTGGTGTAATAAAGCGGCACACCCATGAAAAAGTGAATAAAAGGAAGATCGAAAAAATCATGAAAAAAGGGAAGTATGTTTATAGACTTCCTTTTGTCAAGTTTTTTAAGAATATTAAGTTATTGGTTCTCGATGATATGATCTATTATGTTATTAATCAGGATAAAGCTACTAATCCTCATAAAATTATGTATTTTCATGGTGGCGCTTATTTAGATCAACCCTTATTGTTTCACTGGCGCTTCATCGATAAAATCGCAAAAAGGACGAATGCAGAAATCTGGGTACCCATCTACCCGAAAATTCCTTTATTTACTGCCCAAGAAGCCTATGAGCGCTTAATTAAACTTTATCAGTTATTATTATCTACATATCCTGATAATGATATTATATTTGTTGGGGATTCATCCGGGGGTGGCTTAGTTTTAGGTTTAGCCCAAAAACTTAAAGTTCTAAATCTAAAACAACCACGAGACTTGATCATGATTTCTCCTTGGCTTGATATTTCCATGACTAATCCACTTATTCAAGAAATTGAACCTTATGACCAAATGCTTAATTCGAATGGTTTAAAGGTCTGTGGTGATTACTGGCGTGGTGAGTATGATGCTAAGGACCCCTATGTTAGTCCTTTATATGGAGAGATAACAGGGTTAGGTAAAATAACGATTTTTATTGGTACTTATGATATTCTTTATGCTGATGCATTAGGTCTATTAGAAAAAGCTAAAAAAGAAAATATCGAGATAAACTTCTATGCATATGAGCATATGCCCCATGATTTCCCTTTATTTCCAGTCCCAGAAGTACAAGAAGCACTAGATATCATAGAGAATATTATCAATAATTAAAAAAATGAGAGGGAGATGATTGTGAAGTATAAAAACTATTTCATTATCATTATCATAGGTATTATTGTATTTGGTTTAAGTTTTCTCGCTTTAGTTTTTGGAGATTTTTTAGCCGCAACTTATGATGTAATTGGGATTCGGATTGCGACATTGTTTGTGGCATATGCGTCATTCATCTCCAGTATGACTTTTAGTTTCTTAATCTATTATCATAATCGCACAGTTAGTCGAATAAATGACGATACCAATAAACGGGCTGAACTCTTTCGTGAACTCCAATTTGCGTCAAGTAATTACTCGATTATTGAATTCATGGATCGCATGTTAATTTATAATGAATCAGAACGTTATGTGGAACGCTTAATTAATACAGGCAATACTAGTTTTCATATGTTTGAAGAAGGTATCAATTTTGATGATGTCAGAAAAAATCCCCACAATTATCGATTTATTTCAGTACGGATACCTTTTCGTGTAGTTGAAGGCAAACTAGTATCCCATATTAGTTTTGACCTGTTAACATTTGAACGGGATTTAATTAAATTTCGCTTTTTAACACCTGATAATCAAAACGAGAGTAGAGTATTTATTCTTTATAATGAACTTACAAAACGGAATAATGTGATTATTAACTTGGTATTTTCCAAAGATAGTGCCTTTATGCAAGATCATCACGATAATTACTTTACCAAAATTAAAGTGATAATCAATATTACTAGTCTTTTAGGTGTAAGAGTTAAAGGTATTAGTGAGTTATACTTTACAAATCCTGAACAAATTGAGTTTAAAGGATCAAATACTTATCGCATTAACTCTTCTAACTTCACTTTAATTGAAATGCCTAAAATTGAACAATTATATGAATACTAACAAATAAACCATCGTTTAACGATGGTTTATTTTAATAGTAAAAATAAAATCTATTTGGGTTTTGAACATCAATTTTACCAAATGGATGTTCAACAGGGGCATAAATTGTAAAGAGTTTTAAAGGTTCATTTCCTATATTTACGAGATTATGCCACATGCCTTGAGGAACTATAATCGCATCTCCTTCATGAACGATGCGTTGGAAAAATAGGTTATCTTGATTGTCACCTATATAGATTTTCCCTATACCTTCTTCAATCATGAAAAATTGGTCAATGTCGGGATGGATTTCTGAGCCAATTTCTTCTCCAACTGGTATACTCATTAACACTAGTTGAAAATTATCTCCCGTCCATAGCACTCTACGAAAATAGGTATTTTCTTCAGTGACATCTTCGAGATTAGTCACAAAAGGATTTTTACCGTAATCAGTAACATCAGTAAAACGCATATTATTCACCTTCCTCAGTGTATAATATGCGTTTATCATTGATGTTGATAATTGTCTTTTTTTTTCTTTGTTAGACTTTCACTAAATGTATCAAACCCTTGATGTAATTAAAATAGTTAGAAGTCAATAAAATGGAAAATTTTTACACATACTAATATTAGTGATTTATAGTTAGGTTTTTTTGCGCAATTGTGAATCTTGTGCTATAATTTAAGTAAAGTATTTGTTTTGTCAATACGCATTACGGAGGTGACGGATTCCTTGTTTCAAGTAGATGACATCATCGTCTATGAAACTTTTGGCGTCAGTCGGATATGCGAAATCATTGAAAAGGAAGGCAAGCAATACTATGTGATTAAACCATTAAATCGGAGAATCGTGGTTCGTACACCAGTGGGAAACAATAAGGTAGTGATGCGCAGGATAATGACGGAACATGAGGCTCGGAACTTAATCAATAGATTATCAGAAATTGAACCATTGTGGATTGATGATAATAAGAAACGGACGCAAATCTATTATGATATCTTACGTCGTGGTAATTGTATTGATATTTGTCGAATAATTAAAGCATTAAGGACAAAGAATGCCGAAAGAATTAAACAAAAACGAAACATTCCCATTACTGATAAAAACATTTTAGACCGTGCCGAACGTCTGCTCCTCGAAGAAGTATCATGTGTGCTTAAAATGACGATGGAAGAAGTTCGCGAACAATTTGTGAAATATTTACATAAACATTAAAAGTATCCTTTTGATTAAATATAGGGTACTTTTTTCTTTTACAGATATACATTGAAAAATGCGTTTTTATGTGATATTGTTTAAGTATAAACAGTACAGGGGGAAAAATATGGATAATAATAATCAAGTGAGAATCTTACCACGTGTCTGGATCTCGTTAATACTCTTTGGACTAATCGGACAAGTGGCATGGACCATTGAAAACATGTATCTTAACGTCTATATATATAAGACAGTAACTTATGATCCTGATGCGATTGCCTATATGGTAGCCGCAAGTGCCATCGTGGCAACAGTTGCGACTCTTCTAATGGGCGCTTTATCTGACCGATTGCGGAAGCGCAAAATATTTATGACCTATGGTTATATCTTATGGGGGATTTCGATTGTTCTCTTTGGGTTTATCACTGTCGAAAATGTTGCCAAAGTTTTTCCAATGTTTAATGCGATTACGACTGCCGTTGTTCTCATTATTATTCTAGACTGTATCATGACTTATATTGGTTCTACCAGTAATGATGCAGCTTTTCAAGCATGGGTGACTGATGTAACCCATCCTACTAATCGGGGGAAAGCTGAAGGAGTACTCGCAACAATGCCCCTACTCAGTATGTTACTAGTGTTTGGGTTCCTTGATATCTTCACGCAGAAGCAAATGTGGCTGACTTTCTTTGCGATAGTGGGAATTATCGTCTTTATCGCTGGTGTAGTTGGTTTATTCTTAGTAAAAGATGGGGAAATAAAAGGAAAAGATAGTGATTACTTAAAGGACATCATATATGGCTTTAAACCAAGTATCATAAAAGCTAATAAAGAACTTTACATCGTCTACACCATCATTTGTATCTTAGGGATTGCACAACAAGTCTTTTTACCTTATTTCATTATTTATATGGAATATTATCTAGGTATTAAGAACTACGCTCTTGTTCTTGGTGCGGTCTTAATCTTAGCTTCAGCGATTAGTATCGTCGGTGGTCGCCTTGTTGACAAATATGGTAAACAAAAGTTCTTAATCGCTTCCTTAGTTTTTTACTCATTAGGAATGTTTGTCCTCTTTATTTTAGGAAGAACGATTCCTGATTATCGGACTGCGACTATCATCCTAACGACTATCTTTGGGACCATCATGATGGGTGCTTATTTAGTGTCAATGGTTATCTTCAATTCCTTGGGTCGCGATATTGTTCCTAAAGATTATATCGGCGCATTTACAGGCATTCGCATGATCTTCTTTGTAATGATACCGATGATTATTGGACCATTTATTGGATCAAGTATCATCCAGTCAAATCCAAATGTATTTTTAGATGAGTTTGGTGCAACCCAATATGTACCCATTCCTGAAATCTTTTTGGGTGGTACAATTGTTTCATTACTTGCGTTTATTCCGGGATATTATATTTTAAAATTTATGAAAAAACGGGAGGGATAATATGAGTCAACATGAAATTACAAGTATGCATGATCTATTAGATGAAAATGGTCATTTAGCGGAAGCAGGGTATGCGCGTAAATTATTACTCAAATATGACCGATCGATGGTTAAAACACCAAAATGGCGTATTAAAGAATGGGATTACTATTTTATCGGTAACTCCAAGTACGGTATTGCCCTTACTTTAGCGGATAATTCTTATATGGGGCTTGCGGGAGTAACTTTCTTTGATTTTGAAAAGAAAGATAAGACCAATTATGCGAAGTTTTTACTTTTCCCCATGGGAAAACTAAATCTTCCCACGAAGAGTAACGAAGGTGTATCGGAATATCAAAGTAAGAAGATTAGTCTCTGTTTTAAAGTTAGTGATAATATCCACCATCTCACTTGTGATGTACCTAACTTTAAAGATGGGAAAGCACTACATGTGGATGTAAAACTAACTAATGTGCCAGAAGAAACTATTGTCATGGCCACACCATTTAAAGAAAATAAAAAAGCCTTTTATTATAACCAAAAAATCAATAATCTCGTCGCACATGGTCAATTTACGATTGGTGATGAGGTATATGATTTAACAGATAATTTAGGTGTCTTTGATTGGGGTCGAGGGGTATGGATTTATGATAGTACTTGGTATTGGAGTAGCTTATCCACAAGATTACCAGATGGAAGCATGTTTGGCTTTAATCTAGGTTATGGTTTTGGCGATACCAGTGCCGCTACAGAAAACATCCTGTTCTATAATGGTAAAGGTCATAAACTCGAACACGTTGATTTCGGTATTCCGGAAAAAGACGGCAAAGACGACTTCATGAGTCCATGGCACTTTACAAGTAGTGATAATCGACTGGAGTTAACCTTTACACCTGTATTTGATAATGTTCAAAAAACTAATCTCCTAATCCTCGGTCAGGATGGCCATCAAGTTTTTGGCTACTTTAACGGTAAAGCAGTCCTTGATGATGGTACTGTAATTGAATTAAAAGATGCCTTTGGCTTTGCGGAAAAAATTAGAAATCGCTGGTGATGAGTATGGAGGACTTACGCACAAAATGGGGGCGTAATATCAAGCCTGATAATGTATTACCAGAATATCCTCGCCCGCAACTAGTGAGGGATAGTTACTTAAATTTAAATGGTTACTGGGATTTAGCGATAACTGATGATACTAATAATACTGTATTTGTTGGTAAAATCTTGGTGCCTTTTTCACCTGAATCGGTACTCTCTGGCGTAAACCATGTGACAAAGCCCAATGAAACCTTGCATTATCGAAGAAGAGTTAGTTTACCAACTGATTTTCACCGCGGCAAACTCCTCCTTCACTTTGGGGCAGTGGATCAAATCGCCGAAGTATATATTAATGAACAACATGTGTTTACTCATATCGGAGGATTTACTCCTTTTTCCATTGACATAACGGAGAAAGTGCAGGACGAGTATTTTGATATTTTAGTTAAAGTTAAAGATGTAAGTGATACAAGTTATCATAGTGTTGGTAAGCAACGGTTTAATCGAGGTGGTATCTTTTACAGCGTTCAATCAGGTATCTGGCAAACCGTGTGGTTAGAAAGTGTGCCAATGAACTATATTAAGAATCTTTTTATAACCCCTTTATATGATGAAGAAAGCGTTAAGTTTACTTTAGATAAAACAAGTGATGATGAAGTTCATGTTGAAGTGAGTTTTAAGGGAGTTAAACAAGGCGAAATAATCACTAAAGAAAGTGAGTTCATCATCAAGTTAAGTAATCTTTATCCTTGGAGTCCCGAAAAACCTAATCTTTATGATGTCAAGATTACTTATGATGAAGATGTAATTCAAAGCTACTTTGGCATGCGCATTTTTGAAAGAAAACAAGATAAGGACGGTTTATATCGCTTCTATTTAAATCATAAACCCTATCTATTAACAGGAGTATTAGATCAAGGTTATTACTCCGATGGGTTACTTACCCCACCTAGCGATAAAGCGATGATTGAAGATATCAATTTAATGAAGAAAATGGGCTTTAATCTTTTAAGAAAACACATTAAGATTGAACCCTTAAGATGGTACTATCATTGTGACCGCTTAGGAATGATTGTCTTTCAAGATATGATTAATGGTGGAGGTAGAAAAGATATCATCCTCCATAGTGTGTTAGCTCAACTAGGTATTCATTTAAGTGACCGTTTATATTCTCTCTTTGGTAGAAAGAACAAAGAGGGGAGAAAACAGTACGAAACAGAGCTTACCGAAATGCTTAACCACCTCTACAATTCACCTTGTATTGCGACCTGGGTACCTTTTAATGAAGCTTGGGGACAATTTGATAGTAAACGGATTAGCGCATATATTAAGTCCGTTGATGCTACACGCCTAATTGACCATGCGAGTGGGTGGAGCGATCAAGGGTGTGGAGATTATCATAGTCGACATATCTACTTTACTCCGATTCGCTTCTATAAATGTAAAGGACGAAAACGGATTAATGCGTTAACAGAGCTCGGTGGATATAGTTTAGCAGTCGAAAATCATCGTTTCAATAAAGATAAAATATTTGGTTATAGAGTATATAAGACGAAGATAGACCTAGAAAAAGCTTTAGAAGTTTTATATTTAAAGAAAGTCTTACCACAAATTAAACGCGGTTTATCCGTAATCATCTATACGCAACTTTCCGATGTGGAAGATGAAGTAAATGGTTTAATTACTTATGACAGAGAAGTTATAAAAGTTGATATTGAAAAGATTAAACATCTAAATAATCAACTAAAACTCGAATTCTTGAAAATAGAATAATTAAAGGAGTAAAATAATGCTTAAAGTTTATGGTATTGAACATATACTATACTTACTTGTCACAATTATCATTTTTTCCGTAACTATACCACTAATTAAGAAAAAAGTAACCACAGAGGACAAACAAAATAAACTGATGAAAATCTTAGGTATTATCCTTTTTCTAACGGTTTTAAGTAATCGGATCTCTTTATGCATCGAAGATAGAAGCATCCTTACTTTTTTCCCAAGCACCTACTGTGGCGCAAGTAGTTTTGCGTTATCGATAGGACTATTACTACTTAAGCGCGATAGTAAATTATTTCATTGTGTATGTTACGTAGGTTTTGTGGGAGGAATGCTTACTTTGATTTATCCTGATTTTTTACCTCAGGATGATTCCCTCTTTTATCCACCGACCATTACAGGTCTCCTTCATCACACCATAATTATTTATACGGTTATCGTGATGGTAATGACGAAATACTTACAACCAAGTTTGAAAAAATGGTACCTACTTCCAGTGGGGTTAAACTTTTATCTATTCTATGGTTTAGTTTTAATTACTGAATTGAATTTTAGTGATGCGATGTACATATTTACGCCTGCTTTACCAGATTCAATCTTTAACTGGTTTGTGTTAGGAATCTTAGTGTTAAGTGCTCATGGTCTCTTCCTCTACCTATGGGAGTACTTTACAAATAGAACTAAAACACAGGAAGTAGTGGTAAAGCCAGCTTAAAAGATAATGTAAATATCATAAGTAAAAAATCATAAATATAAATTAATTTAAGGAATAAATAGAAGGTATTAATACCTTCTATTTGTATATGGTTTGACTAAGTTAAGATGCTCTGTAGTATAATAAAGTTAAGAAAGTAAGGAGGTAATTACATGAGTGATTTAACTTTAAGTGCCACTTTAAGTAATGGTGTAAAGATGCCTTATTTAGGTTTTGGGACTTTTAGAATCCCACCAGGGGATGTTACTAAAAATGCGGTACTTGAAGCTTTAAAAGTAGGTTATCGTCACATTGACACTGCCAAGATTTATGGTAATGAACAAAGTGTCGGTGAAGCGATTCGCGAAAGTGGAATAAACCGCGAAGAAATATTCGTCACTACGAAAGTTTGGAATACGGATCAAGGTTACGATTCGACTTTAAGAGCCTTTGATGAATCATTAAGCAAACTTGGCATGGATTATGTTGATTTATATTTAATTCATTGGCCCAAAGACAAGAATATAGAAACCTGGAAAGCTCTTGAGAAATTATATAAAGATGGTCGAGTAAGAGCGATTGGGGTAAGTAACTTCAAAATTCATCATTTAGAACACCTCTTACAACACGCTGAAATCGTTCCAATGGTTAACCAAGTGGAATGCCATCCACAGTTCCCCCAAGATGATGTATTAGAATACTGTAAAGCTCATCATATTCAACTTGAAGCATGGGGACCTTTGATGCAAGGGCAAGTGTTCAATAAACAAGTGCTCATTGATTTGGCTAATAAGTATAATCGTACGGTTGCGCAAATTGCGTTAAGATGGCAACTACAACGTGGTGTAGTGGTAATTCCTAAATCAACTAATCCAGAGCGCATTAGAGAAAATAGTCAGATTTTTGACTTTGAAATTTCTGAAGAAGATATGAAAGTAATCGCCACATTAAAAGGTGAAAGAATTGGCCATGACCCTGACCATATAACATTCTAATAACCCTTCGTTGAAGGGTTATTTTTTATTTTATAAAAATTTTATCTACAATAACTTAAAGATATGATAAAATAGAGAAAGAGTAGATAAGAGGTGATATCATGAAACGACCAAAAGTAAATATTTCTAATTTTATCATGACCTTGGCGTTCATGATATCAGTTATTATTCAAGGGGTTAGATTATTTAAATTTGATTATGTAGCACTTAGCGGACCAATCTTTTACGAATTATTATGGGTTGGTTGTTTAGTGCTTTTTGTATTTTCACTTGTTTTAGTTATTTATTATGTACCGTTATTTTTAATAATTAAAATTACTTTAAGTTTTGACTTAACTCGTTTTAAAGTTAATTTTCAATATATTATTAATAAGCCTATTACAACCTATCATTATGTTTTAAATAAAAGAGATATTTATTTAGTTAAACAGGTGTTTCGTTGTTGATTTCATCGCTTTAATTTTTATTACTTATAACTTAATAAAAATAATTAAAGCGATGAAAGGAGAACTATGAAACGAGTAATTAATATATCCCTTATAGTGTTTTTAATCATCTATTTAGTATGTTTAGTTTTACCTAGTGTAAATAAACTAGTCTTTATTGTTAAGCATCTATCCTTTTATCTATTTATCGGATTATTAGCTTTTAGGATAATTGTGTTCTTTGCGAATCTATTAATTAACAAAGCTGAAGGTAAGGCTAGTTTATTAAATATCATTAATCTATTGAAAGTCTTTACCTTTATCTTAGTACTAAGTGTTGTCGGACTCCTTCAATATGAATATATCGAACAAAAAGAAAGAATATATATCTTA